>CANQVB010000017.1 GCA_947627225.1 uncultured Bacilli bacterium | reverse complement strand
TTCCAAAGTTTTATGACGATAGAAGAAGACAGAAAGATGATGTTTAACACAGAAAAAGCGCTTGCTTATGAAGAAGGTGAAACAAGAAAAATGGAAGAAATTGCCAAAAAAATGTTGCAAGAAAAAATAGAGATTCCTTTGATTATGAAATGCACAGGATTAACTGAGGATGAAATTGAAGCGCTGCTTTAAAAAGTTTAAGAAGAAATGAAACCGTTTCTTCTTTTTTTTGGATACAAGCTAAAAAATTCATAGGCAGCGTGGTTCGTTTCTATCCTTTCTCTTTGCCTTTTGTTTGAAGGCTACTTCTAAATCTTTTTTTTTGACATAAACTATACTGGGTGAAGAAGATGTATTTTAAAATAGGAGATATGGTCACAAGAAAGTCTTACCAAAATGATATTTTGTTTGAAATTATGGACATTGATGATGATGTTGCGTTATTAAAGGGAGTGGACGTTAGACTTTGTGCAGATAGTCCGCTTTCTGATTTAGAAAAAGTAGGTGTTATTCGAGACAAAGAGGAAAAAGATAAAGAATTCTATCAAAAAGTGGATGACTTTATGCATTTGGATCGCAGTGAGTTTTTCTACCTGCCTGGAAAAATTTTACACATCGATGCAGATAAGGACTATTTAAAGCGCTGTATTCAATTTTATGAGGAATTGCATTTGCAGGCCTATGGGCTTCTTTTAAAGGAAGAAAATATCAAAGATCATTTAGAAACCTATATTCAAAAATATAGACCGGATATTTTAGTCATCACAGGACATGATTCGTATAATCGCAAGAGCAAAGACCCCTCTGATTTGTCTTCCTACCAAAACTCTCAGCATTTTAAGGATGCTGTTGAGCTTGCAAGGGAGTATGAAAAAAGTCAGGAGAAATTAATTATTATTGCAGGTGCCTGTCAGTCCGATTATGAAGAATTGATCCAAGCTGGTGCCAATTTTGCCTCCAGTCCAAAAAGAATTAATATTCATGCACTAGATCCAGCTATTTTGGCATCTTGTGTTGCGCTTTCTCCTAAAAATAAAGAAATCGATCTTTTAAATCTTCTTTCAAAAACCAAATATGGAAGTGATGGAATGGGAGGAATTATTACAAATGGTTCTATGTATGTGGGGTATCCGAGATGACGATTGAAAAGGTAAAGAAAACCATTCAGGAAAATGAAGGAAAAACACTATCCTTTAAGTTTAATGGCGCTAGAAATCAAATTGAAGAGTTTGAAGGGGAAATTGTAGAAACTTATCCTAAAATATTTGTGATACAGCTGCATGAAGAGAATGCGCCTCGAAAATCTTTTACTTATAGTGACATTTTAACGGAGAGCCTAGAGATTATTACCAAATAATGTAAATTTTCAGAAAGAGTATTGCTTTTTCAAAAAGGTTATTATAGAATAATGATGTAAAGTATTTATGCTTTATGAGGGAGGATAGACAAATGAAAATTACATCTGTCAACGTAAGAAAAGTGGAAAAAGAAGGTAGCCGCATGAAAGGAATTGCATCTGTTTTACTTGATGATAGTTTTGCAGTTCATGATATTCGTATTATCGAAGGAGATAATGGACTTTTTATTGCAATGCCTTCAAGAAAAACACAGACAGGAGGATATAGAGATATTGCACATCCTATCAATCCTGAAGTAAGAGCAATGTTTGAAGATGCAATCATTGAAGCTTATAACAATGCAGAAGATGAAGAAGAAAGCGAATAGCTTCTTTTTTTTGTACTGAATTTTAAAGTTGTTGCATACTCTTTTTTAGGAGGGTGTATATGGATAAACAAGGAACAATCAGTACTTATAATCATGGAATTACATTAACAGAAAGAAAAAATTTAATGATTACTGGAATTAAAAAAATTGAAAATTTTGATAGTGAAGAGTTTTTATTAGATACAATTATGGGGTTTCTTGTTGTAAAAGGAGAAGGACTTGAACTGATTAAATTAGATACTTTACAAGGAACGGTTGCTATCAAAGGACAAGTCAATGGAATCGTTTATATGGACGAAGGCAAAAAGAAAAACAAAGAGGAAGGCATTTTTAATCGGCTTTTTAAATGAGTCTTACACTACAAATACAAAGCTTAATTGCTTCCTTTTTCTTTGGACTTATCGCGTCATTTCTTTTTAACTTCTTTTATTATTTTTTATTTTTTCCAAAGAAATGGATTCGTTATCTTGCAGATTTTTTCTTTAGTATATCTTTAGCGCTTTCCTACTTTCTTCTTCTTAAAAAAATAAACAATGGAATTGTGCACCCCTACTTTTTCTTTCCTTTCTGTCTTGGATTTTTTCTTGTTTTTCCAAAAGAAGGGAAACTACGTACGTTTTTTAAAAGAAAAAGAAAAAATGACAAATGATGTAAATTGTCGCTTTTCTTTTTTTGTTTTTGTTAAAAAATCTGCTATAATTGATTATAAGTAAGAAGGTGAGGAAATGGCTAAAAAGAAGAAAAAACAAAAGCGTAAAAAGCGCCTACTTCTTTTGGGTATTACCTCGATTGCCATGATTGCGGGTGTCACATTTACAATTGGAAAATACTGGGTAGAAATTTATACAAAATATCAAGAAAAAAAAGACTTAGAGAAAGAACTGCTTTCCTTAAAAGAGAAAGAAGAAAAATTAAAGGTGGATGTTGGAAAATTACAAGATCCGGATTACATTGCACGATATGCTAGAGAAAAATATTTATATTCCAAAGATGGAGAATACATTTTAAGAATCCCTTAGGGAATTTTTTTTCGACGTCATTTGCCATAGCGATTATGTTAAAGTAGAGTGCGGTGATGCAAATGTTTCTTTTTTTTCTTTATTCTGTTTGTTTTTATCAAGGATTAGATTATTTCTTACATCTTTTTTCGTTTCGCTTAAAGCGGGTTTATTTTTTCTTTTTTGGCATTCTTTTCAATAGTGCACTTTTTTTTCGTTCGGGTCTTCATGAAAAAACGTTTCTTGTTTATTTTCAATTTGTGATGGCATCTTTTTTCTTTCTTTTGCTATGGAAGATTCTAAGGCGAATAACCATAGCTTTTTTAAAGAAAGTGCGATAGAATAGAAGAGGTGGTAAAAATGGACACAACACTTTTTAAACAATTTAAAATAACGTCTGATACAGTGATTGTTTTAGGATGTTCTTATGGACCGGATTCCATGGCTTTATTTCACTTACTTCTTGAAATGCGAAAGGACCTTCCCTTTAAACTCGTAGTTGCACATGTCAATCACAATAAAAGAAAAGAAAGTATCCAAGAAAAAGAAGCGCTAGAAGCAATTTGTGAAAAAAATTCTGTTCCTTTTGAATATATGAAAATAGAAAAATATGGAGACGATAATTTTCATAACGAAGCGAGAAATATTCGGTATCACTTTTTTGAACAAATCTGTAACAAGTACAAAGCAAACTACTTAATGACAGCGCATCATGCGGATGACTTGATGGAAACGATTTTAATGCGGCTCGTAAGGGGTTCTACATTAAAAGGCTATGCAGGCTTTGAAAAATGTGTACAGATGAGCAATTATCAAATCGTAAGGCCACTTTATGAAGTGACGAAAGACGAAATTCTTTCCTATTGTAAGCGGCATAAAATTCCTTATGCGATAGATGCATCCAATTTTAAATCTGTCTATACAAGAAACCGTTATCGAAAAGAAATCTTGCCTTTTTTAAAGAAAGAAGATCCTAATGTACATCTTCATTTCATACAATTTCATAAGAAATTGATGGAAGCCAATCAATTTATAGAAAAGGAAATTGAAAAACGATATCATTCGATTGTCAAGGAAGATCCCTTTGAACTGGATATTTTGAAATGGAAGGAACAGGAGCCTTTTTTACAAAAGGAAATCCTTTCGAAACTTCTTTCCAATTTTTATGAAGATGATTTAGTTCTTCTTTCTTTAAAACATGTAGAATTACTTTTTGAAATGCTTCATAGAAAGGCAAGTTCTATTACCATTCATCTTCCAAACGAAGTAGAGGCAATAAAAAGCTATAACACGTTTCTACTTCGAAAAAAAACAGAAGAAATTGATAGTTATGAAATTGAGGTATCTTCTTATGTAAAACTTCCGAATGGGCATTCCTTAGAGCAAGTATCATCTTGTGATGAGACGACGAATGCAGTGACCAGACTTTCCTCTAAAGAAGTAACCCTTCCTTTGTATGTTCGCACACGAAGAGTGGGAGATAAGATGACATTGAAAGGAAAAACAGGACATAAAAAAGTCAAAGACATTTTGATGGATGCAAAGATTCCACGCGCGCAAAGAGAACTTTGGCCTGTTGTTGTGGATGCGAAGGGAGAAATTGTTTTTCTACCAAATTTAAAAAAATCGCAATTTGATAAGAAAAAAACAGAAAACTATGATATAATACTTAAATATCAGTAAGAGGAGGAAATTATGAACGTAAATAAAAAAACAGTCAAACGAGGATTGTTACCGTATTTAATTTTAATTGTTATTATGCTTGGCGTTTTTTACTTCTTCAATGTCTTAAATCAAAAAGTGAATGTTTTAAATTATAATGAATTTGTAGATGTGATTAATGCAGGGGATATTGAGGAGTTGGTTTTAGTTCCAAGAGATCGGGCGAAAACCTACGAAGTAAGTGGTCGCTTAAAAGACTATAAGGAGAATGAAACCTTTTTCGCACGTCTTCCAATGAGTGAAGAGGTCATGAAACGACTGGTCGAAGCAAGTGAAACGCAAGCGTTTACTTTTGAGACAGAAGCAGATCCTGAATCTAGTTCTCTTCTGCTTATCCTTGTCAATGTACTTCCATTTGTCTTGGTAATCGGGGCAGCTTTCTTCTTAGTGAGCAAACAAGTGGCAGGCAACAAAAGTTCTATGGACTTTGGAAAGAGCAAAGCGCGTCTTTCATCCGATAAAAACAAAGTGACCTTTAAAGATGTGGCTGGACTTAAGGAAGAAAAAGAAGAAGTGAGTGAACTCATTGATTTCTTAAAGAATCCAAAACGATTCCAAAAACTAGGGGCACGTATTCCAAAAGGAGTTTTACTTTATGGTCCTCCAGGAACAGGAAAAACCTTGCTTGCACGTGCAGTCGCTGGAGAAGCCAATGTTCCTTTCTACTATATCAGTGGTAGTGACTTTGTAGAACTCTTCGTCGGTGTTGGTGCCAGTCGTGTTCGAGATATGTTCCAACAAGCCAAAAGAACAGCACCATGTCTTATCTTTATCGATGAAATTGATGCTGTAGGTCGTCAACGTGGGACAGGTCTTGGTGGTGGACATGATGAAAGAGAACAGACGTTGAACCAGTTATTAACCGAAATGGATGGGTTTGGAACGAACGAAGGAATCATCATCATTGCCGCAACCAACCGTCCAGACGTTTTGGACCCAGCGCTTCTTCGTCCAGGAAGATTTGATCGCCAAGTTACAGTGAGCCTTCCTGATGTAAAAGGACGAGAAGAAATTCTAAAGGTACATGCTAGAAATAAGGTACTGAAAGAAAATGTGACACTTGAAAATATTGCCAAAAGAACACCAGGTTATAGTGGTGCAGACCTTGAAAACTTATTGAATGAAGCAGCACTTCTTGCTGTTCGTAGAAATAAGGATGCAATTAGTATGAGTGAAATTGATGAAGCAAGTGATCGTGTCTTGATGGGACCTGCAAAAACAAGTAAGAAATATAGTGAGAATGACCGGAAGTTAGTTGCTTATCATGAATCAGGTCATGCTGTTTTAGGACTTAAACTTAACAATGCGAGCACAGTCCATAAAGTAACGATTATCCCACGTGGTGGCGCAGGTGGATACAACATGATGCTTCCAAGTGAAGAGAAGATTTGCTCTACTAAGACAGACTTACTTGAACAAATCACGGGTCTTCTTGCAGGACGTGTTTCTGAAGAAGTTGTCTTTGGAGAAGTGACAACGGGTGCTGAAAATGATTTTTCAAAAGCAACCAAAATTGCAAGAAGCATGGTTACAGAATATGGAATGAGTGATTTGGGTCCTATGCAGTTAGAGCAACAAGAAGGAAGTGTCTTCTTAGGACGTGATTATAATAAATCTCGAAACTTCTCAAATGAAGTTGCTCATGAAATTGATACCGAAATGCGAAAGATTATTGATCTTTGCTATCAAAAAGCTAAAAAGATTATCAAAGAAAACAGAAAGCTATTGGATTTAATTGCCAATACACTTTTAGAGTATGAAACCCTTACCAAAGAGCAAATTGACTACTTGGTTGAAAATGGACATATGCCAGATGATGAAGAAACAACAAACTTAGAAGAGATGAGTTTGACAAGACTAAGAGAAATTGCGAAAGAAAAAGGAGTTAAAGGATACTCTAAGATGAATAAAGCAGAGCTTTTAAAAGAGTTGGGCGAATAAGAAACTTGTAAAAAGGTTTCTTTTTTTTGACTTTACAGAACTTAACAGTTTACTGGTTATTTAGCCTTGATTTTGAAATCAGGTAAACAGTATAGTAAGAATGAAGTTAGGTGTTTTGTATGAAAAGTAAAGGATCCATCATTAAATTTTGTATTTTTGTAGCCTACTTTTTCTTTTGTTTGATTGGGCTACGAGTATATCTCTTACAAATCAACAAGAATGAGGTTATAAAAACAACGCCTAAAATCCCTTTACAATCCAAACACGCTTTAAAAGCTGAAATAAAAAATGTGGTCAAAGATAATGGAACTTATCAAATTCAAATTCAAAAAAATACGAAAGAAAATGTGGCGATACAAGTTGAGGTATGGCAAGATGCATCACAAAACGACGTATATCAATATGATGCACTAAAACAAGAGGATGGAACGTATCTTGTAGAAGTGGATTCCAAAAATCATTTCTATCATAGAGGTGCCTATCATACCCAAATTTGTAGCCAAAAGGAAGGTATGCCAAAAGACTGTATAAAATTAGAAGATACTATACTCGAAGTAAAACCAGAGTTTTCTATTGTTTCAGATGATCATGGAAATTATACCGTAACACTACGAAAAATTTCTTATGATGTTACACAAGTAGAAGTACCTACTTGGTCGTTAGAATATGGGCAAGATGATTATAGAAGCTATCAAGCTACAAAGGTCGAAGATGGAACCTACCAATTTTCTCTAAGAGCACAAGATCATGTGCCAAATGGTGCGATGGTTTCTAATATTTACGGAATAGAAAAAGGTGAAAAGGTCTTTCTAGAGGGACAGATGTATCAGATGGAAATTTATCAATATAATCCTGTCTATTATTCACAAAGAGATGCTTTGTGGAGCAATCAAAAAATTGGTCTTTCTACCATGCAACTTACAGGTTGTGTACCAACTTCTTTGGCAATGGCATATACAGCGATTTTAGGAAGAAGCATATCGCCTTTAGAAGTTGCTAGCTATCTTTATACATATACAGACGAATTTAACAAAACGGTGCTAGGAGCCAGTGGAAGTGCGATTCAAAAAGCAAGTTCCTATTATGGTGTAAATTTTAAAGGTTTACAAACATTAGAAGAAGTGCAACAAGAACTTTCTTATGGAAGAATTGTTGTGGTTGCTGTTGGAAAAGGAACTTATTCGTTTACAATGCCTGGATATACACATGAAATTGTACTGTATGGTAATGCAGATGGATTTACGAATGTTTATGATCCTAATGATAGTACAAAGAACGGAAAGTATTATCTTGGAGAAATTTATAACCAAAGAAGTATGGATGCCTATGATTTGAATGGAGGATATGTATTTTATAGTTTGTACTAGCAGTGTAAAAAAAACGATTTGAAATCGAAAATTTAAAAATCGATAATAAACTTGCGTTGAAATAGTAGGAATGGGGATTGCAATTAAAAATGAAATTTTCTATAATAAGCTTGAGGTGAAAGAAAATGGAAGAAAAGGAAAAAAAAGAAAATTTCTTTGTGAAAGGAGCACAGGAATTTAAAGCATTCATCAATCGTGGAAATGTCGTTGATATGGCAGTTGGTGTTGTTATGGGTTCTGCTTTTGGGAGCATTATCAACAGTTTTGTAGATGACCTTTTAATGCCAATCTTTGGAATTTTAATGGGAGGAAAAGGTGTTAGTGATTTAAGTTTTCGAATCAACAATGCAACCATTGCCTATGGTGCTTTCATTCAGACGGTTCTTGATTTTGTAATCATTGCTTTCTGTGTATTTATTATGGTCAAGCTTTTTTCTAAATTAAGACGTCCTGCAAAGAAAGAAGAAGTCTCTCAAAAAAGCGCAGAAGTTGAATTGCTCGAAGAAATTAGAGATTTGTTAAAAAAGAAAAAATAGACTAGGAAACACTGTGATTGCAGTGTTTTTATTTTACAAAAGAGAGTTTATCATATATAATAAGCTTGTCTTAGGGGAATCCTATGGAAATAAAAAGCAAGAAGGTAGCTATGTAGATGAAATGGAAGATTGGAAATGTAGAAATTGAAAATCAAGTTGTTTTAGCGCCAATGGCTGGAATTTGCAATAGTGCTTTTCGCAAAATTATCAAGGAAATGGGCTGTGGACTGCTCTATGCGGAAATGGTAAGTGATAAAGCAATTTTTTTTGAAAATCAGAAAACGTTGGATATGCTTTCTATGGAAGATGTGGAACGACCTCTTGCTCAACAAATTTTTGGAAGTGATTGTGATTCCTTTGTTGTTGCTGCTAAACGTATTTATGAAAAAATGCACCCAGATATTATCGACATTAACATGGGTTGTCCTGTACCGAAAGTTGCGGTTCGTGCCCAAGCAGGTAGTGCGCTTTTAAAAGATCCCAAGAAAGTGTTTGAAATCGTACAACATGTTGTGCAAGCAGTTCCGATTCCAGTAACGGTGAAGATTAGAAGTGGCTGGGATCAAGAGAGTATTAATGCAGTTGAAATTGCCAAAGTTTGTGAGAAAGCAGGTGCGAGTGCCATTTGTATTCACCCAAGAACAAGAAGTCAGGGATATCAAGGAAAAGCAGATTGGCGTCTGATTCAAAAAGTCAAAGAAGCCGTTTCAATTCCTGTGATTGGAAATGGAGATGTAACGACACCTCAACTTGCCAAAAAGATGCTTGATGAAACAGGGTGTGATGCAGTGATGCTTGGAAGAGGTGTGCTTGGAAATCCATGGCTCGTTCGGGATACCATCTCTTATTTAGAAACAGGCGTTATTCCAAATCCCCCAACGAAACAGGAAAAAATTGCCATGTGTCTTCATCATTTAGACTACCTTTCGAAGTTAAAAGATGAACACCATGCGGTCTTAGAAATCAGAAGTCATGTTGCTTGGTACTTAAAAGGAATCGAAGGAGCAACAGCAATTAAAAACAAAATATTTCAATGTAAGAAGCTTTGTGATATAATGCAAGTATTGAATGAATTTAAGGAGGAATTATGAAAGCAAGTTTTAGTAAGCGTGTTTTTGCCTACATGATTGATTTTTTGTTTATTTCTATGATTACAAGTTTTTTTACGATGTTTATTCCAACATCAAAGACAGTAGAAAAACTTTATACGGAACAAATGAATATTATTGAACAGTATCAAGAGAAGAAAATTGATACGGAAGCCTACTATAGTCAAAGTATGGATTTAAGTTATGATTTATCAAAACAAACGGCACTTTATTCCATTGTAAGTATTTTGGTTTCAATTATTTACTTTATTGTCATTCCATTCTATCAAAATGGACAAACGCTTGGCAAAAGAGTTTTGAAAATAAAAGTACAAAAGAAGAACCATGCGAAACTTACCATGAATGATTTAGTCATTCGGTCTTCCCTCAATCAAGCAATTCTTGTCAACGTTTTATTGGTTGCTCTTGTGTTGTTTGCCCAAAAGGATGTTTATTTATGGGGAAATACTATTTTAAATGGACTACAATCTGCTTTCATTATTATTTCCATTATTTTGATTGCTTTTTCCAAAGAAAAAGAAGGATTATATGATAAAATTGTACATACAGAGGTTGTTTGTGTAGAGACAACAGTAAAAGAAGTGGAGGATGCAAAATGCGAGAATTAACAGAACAAGAAATTGTAAGACGAGAAAAAGTAGAAAAGATTAGAGAAACAAGAAATCCATATCCAGATCGCTATGAAGTCAGTCATAGTTTACTAGAGGCAAGCAAGCTAGCAGATGGGGAAAAAGATGTTTCTGTCGCAGGACGTATTGTTTTCTTGCGTAAAATGGGAAAGATGAGTTTCTTGAAATTAAGAGATATCGATGCTGATTTACAAGTTTCTGTCAAAATAGATTTAATTCAAGAAGATGAGTATGCCTTCTTCAAAGAAAACATCGATGTTGGAGATTTCGTAGGTGCCAAAGGTGAAATCTTTACAACTCATACTGGAGAAAAGACGCTTCGAGCTGATTCCATTACGTTTTTAGGAAAAGCTTTAAGACCCCTTCCTGAAAAATTTCATGGTCTTCAAGATCCTGAACTTTGTTATCGTAATCGTTATGTCGATATGATTATGAACGAAGATACGAGAAGGCGCTTTCAAATCCGAATGCGGTTTATCAAAGAACTAAGAAATTACTTAGACGGTTGTGGATATTATGAAATTGAGACACCAATTCTAAACAACAAAGCAAGTGGAGCAGTGGCACGTCCTTTTGTGGCACATCATAATGCGCTTGATTTAGATGTTTACTTACGAATTGCACCAGAGACGTATATGAAGCGTGCAGTAGTGGCGGGTATGCCTAAAGTTTTTGAAATTGCAAGATGTTTTCGTAATGAAGGAATGGATGCTACGCATCTACAAGACTTCACGATGATAGAAGCCTACCAAGCTTACTTCAATTATGAAGATAATATGAAATTTATTCAGGAAATGTTAAAGACGATTATCCAGAAAGTGTTTGGAACACTTACGATTCAAGTTGGAGATAAGGAAATTGATATGGGTGGAGAATGGCCAAAAATTTCTTTTCGAGATTTAATATTAAAATATGCCAATATAGATATTAATGTATATAATACAAAAGAAAAACTACTTGCACAAATTCAAGAGAAAAAGATTGATTTAGATTGTGATACACCGATTGAACAACTTGGGTTTGGAAATTTAGTGGATTATCTTTATAAAAAAGTTGCTCGTCCTCACATGATTGCACCGACGTATTTAACAGAACATCCAACGAGTCTTTCTCCTCTAGCAAGAGCGAATGATCTAAATCCTGAAATTACAGATCGTTTCCAGTTGGTTGTCAATGGCGCTGAAATCGTCAACGGCTTTAGTGAACTTGTTGATCCACAGGAACAGGAAAAACGACTCTTAGAACAAGCTGCATTGAAAGCAGCTGGAGATCAAGAAGCTATGGAGATGGATTATGACTATATTCATGCGATGGAATATGGAATGCCTCCTATTTCTGGATGGGGAATGGGAATTGACCGTGTGATTCAGTTATTAACAGGAAGTGAAAACATTAAAGATGTTGTTTTATTCCCATTGATGCGTCCTTTAGATGAAAAGTAGAAAAAGAAGTGAAAAAAGCTTCTTTTTTTGTGAAATTTTTTTAAAATCCACGAAAAAATGGTGGAAAATATTGTAAAAGCAAGGAATTAAAAGTATAATGAAATAGAAAGGAGAAGAAAAAAATGAAGAAACATAATGCACTCAAAGTAATTTTCATTACACTTGCTGTGTTCTTGTTGCTTTCATGGATTTTGCCAGTTGCTGTTTTCCAAGCGGCATATAGTGAGCAGGGAAGAGTACAAATGGGATTGTTTGATATCTTTTCATATCAAACCACTGCACTGTCTTACTTTGGACAACTTTCTCTCTTTGTATTAGTTGTTGGCGGGTTCTATGGAGTTTTAAACAAGACAGGTGTTTACCGCAAGATGCTAGATAAAATTGCGAAGGCATTCAAGCGTAAAGAATGGTTAGCGCTTTCCATTATCATGGTTATCTTTGCTGTCCTATCTTCTATTTGTGGACTTCAAATGGGATTGATTGCTTTATTTCCATTTGTAATTTCATTGGTTTTATTGATGGGATATAATAAACTAACAGCAATTGCAGTGACAGTAGGTTCTACGGTTGTCGGAATTATGGGAACAACATTCGCAACTTCTACAACCAACGTACTTACACAGTATCTTTCTTTAGAAATTACAAATCAAATTTGGGCTAAAGTCATTATTTTGGTATTGGGACTTGCCATTTTGATTTTAAATGTAGTTTTATTTGGAAAGAAACAAAATAAGAAAGTTGCAGAAGACAAAGATGAATTTGTACCTGCTGCTATTCGTGGAAGAGGAAATAATAAAAAGGTATGGCCACTTGTGGTTATCTTAGATGTCATGTTCCTCGTTATGATTTTAGCATTCATTCCTTGGAATACAGCATTTGGACTTACGGTCTTTGATGAAGTGACTTCTGCTGTGACAGGATGGGCAATTTATGCTTGGATTCCACTTGCACTTCTATTTATTCTTGTGAATGTAGTCCTACTTCTTAAGAAGAAATATATTCCAACCATTGTTGTAGATAGTGCTGTTGTTGTGATTGTGATTCTTGCAATCATCTTAAGTGGATGGAGCAGTGTCTGGAAAGCACTGATAACACCTTTCCCAATTTTTGGAAAACTATTTGGAACTATGAGTTCTTTTGGAAATTGGTCCATTGGAGAACTTTGTACACTTCTACTTCTTGGTGGTGTTGTTCTTAAATTCGTTTACAACATTAAATGGGAAGATGTGCTCGAGTCCTTTATGGAAGGTGCTAAAAAAGCTATGTTACCAGCAGCCATTATCGTTCTTATCTATAGTGGATTAGTCATAACTACTTACCATCCATTCCAACTTGTGATTTACAAATTCATTCTAGATCTAACCGCTGGATTTAATATCTTTACTTCTGGTGTGGTTGCACTTCTAGCAGGACTTTTCAATGTAGAACCAGCCTATGCTTTCCAAAGTGTTGTTCCATATCTTTCAAGTTTGATAACGGATCAAGGACTTTACTCTTTGATTGCAGTCATCTTCCAATCTTTATATGCTGTAGCTATGTTAATTGCACCAACTTCGGTTGCACTTATGATTACACTTGCTTACTTAAAAGTATCTTATAAAGACTGGATGAAATATATTTGGAAAATACTTTTAGAAATCATTGTAGTTCTCTTTATAATCTTCACAATCTTATTGTTAATCTAGGTTGTAAGAAACTATTTTTAAGACAGTTGATATTGAATCAATTGTCTTTTTTTATTTATAAATCATTTTGTTTCTTATATTTTAAATACATAATTCTTCTTTCTGTCCACATAATATATATTGAGTAAAAGTGCCACAAGTGGCAAAAAAATTCAATTATGCTATTGAATATGAAAAAACGTTATGTTATACTGTTATTGAGTAAAAGTGCCACAAGTGGCAAAAAAATTCAATGGAGGAAACTATGCAAGAAATCAAAAGAGATGTATATTTAGATAAAATGATAAGTCGCAAAGAAAATGGTTTGATTAAAATCTTAACTGGAATTAGAAGATGTGGAAAATCCTATTTGTTGGATCCGTTATTTAAAAATTATTTACTTGAATCAGGTGTAAAAGAAGATCACATTATTAAATTAGAATTAGATAGAGAAGAAAATAAAAAGTATCGAGATCCGCATGCATTGAATCAGTATATCAAATCGCAAATGAAAGATAAAAATATGTACTATGTTTTATTGGATGAAATTCAGTTGGTAGAGGATTTTGAATCTGTATTAAATGGTTTTTTATATGAAAAAAATGTGGATGTCTACGTTACAGGAAGCAATTCAAAATTTTTATCCACCGATATAATTACAGAATTTAGAGGAAGAGGAGATGAGATTAGAATATTCCCACTTTCTTTCTCTGAATTTTTAGAAAGCTTTAAAGGAGATAGGCATGAAGCTTGGAATGAGTATGTATTGTATGGAGGTTTGCCATTAATTCTATCCAAAAAAACGGATGAAGAAAAATCCCAATATTTAAAAAACTTGTTTGAACAAACTTACATTAAAGATATCATTGAACGAAATAATATTCAAAGAACGGATATAATTGACTCTATCATCAATATCTTAGCATCTTCAGTTGGATCCTTAACAAATCCTGTAAAAATATATCATACTTTTGTAAGTAATGGAGAAAAAGGTATATCACAAAATACGATTGCCTCCTATCTAAAATATATTGAAGATGCATTTATTGTGAATAAATCTTCACGGTATGATGTCAAAGGTAAAAAATATATACAAAGCCCTCAAAAATATTACTTTTCAGATATTGGTCTTAGAAATGCAAGATTGAATTTTCGGCAACAAGAGGAAAATCATATCATGGAAAATATCATATACAATGAATTAATTATAAGAGGTTATAATGTTGATGTTGGGGTTGTTGAAGTAAGAGATGAGAAAAAACAAAGGAAACAATTAGAAGTGGATTTTGTATGTAATTTAGGAAATAAGAGATACTATGTACAGTCATCTCTACACTTGGATACAAGGGAAAAGACAATTCAAGAAGAAAGACCACTCCTTAGTATCCCTGATAATTTTAAAAAGATTATTGTTGTGAAGGAAGATATAAAGCACTGGTTTACAGAAGAAGGCATACTTGTTGTGGGAATCCAAGAATTTTTATTGGATAAAAATAGTTTAGATTTATAGTTTTGAAGAAAAAGTTTTACGGCAGTTGATTTTATCAATTGTCTTTTTTTGCATGATTTATGAAGTGTTTGGGCGTCTTTTTTGCTGTTTTTTTTGTCACTATTTTGGGGATATAATTTCTTGAAGAAGGGGAAGAATTTACAATAGAATAAGAGTTGGAAGGAGAGAGAAAAATGTTTTCAAAATTTAGTGAAGAAGCCCAACGTGTTCTATTACAAGCCAAGGAAGAAATGCAATCACTTTCCCATCCTTATGTTGGAAGTGAACATCTCCTTTTAGCCATTTTAAAAGAAGAAGAGGAACCGTTAACCATTCGGTTGAAAAGTTATGATATTACCTATCAAAAATTTAGAAAGGAACTCATTAAAGTTGTAGGGATTGGAAAAACAAAAAGTGATTGGTTTTTATATACACCGCTTTTAAAACGAGTCCTAGAAACTGCTTTATTTAACAGCAAAGAAGAAAAATGTGAAGTGACCGTAGAAGAGTTGTTTTTATCGTTATTAGAAGAAGGAGAAGGGGTTGCCATTCGACTTTTAATTGGAATGAATATTGATGTAGAAAGTCTTTATGGGGAGTTATCAACACAGTTTGTGGAAAAAGGAGCGAAAGCCAAGAAAAAATTATATATCGAAGAGTTTGCTGTGGATTTTAATAAGAAAGCGCAACTAGAAATGTTAGATCCTGTTGTTGGAAGAGAAAAAGAAATTACGCGTTTAATTGAAATTTTATCGAGAAGAAATAAGAACAATCCACTTCTTTTAGGAGATGCTGGTGTTGGGAAAACAGCGGTTGTCGAAGAACTTGCAAGAAGAATTGTAGAAGGTGATGTTCCAGAGAACTTAAGAAATAAACGCATCTTATCACTTTCGATGGCAGGCATTATCGCAGGAACGAAATATCGAGGTGAGTTTGAAGAAAGAGTTGGAAAAATTTTAAAGGAAGTAGAAGAAAGTGATGAAGTTATCGTCTTTATTGATGAGATTCATACGCTTGTGGGTGCAGGTGGTGCGGAAGGAGCAATCGATGCTTCTAACATTTTAAAACCAGCCTTAGCACGTGGAAAATTGAAACTAATCGGAGCGACAACCACCGAAGAATATCGCAGTTTTATTGAAAAGGACAAGGCACTTGATCGTAGATTTCAGCCCATCTATATCGAAGAGCCTAATGAAGAAGCTGTATATCAGATTCTAAAAAAATTAAAACCGATTTATGAGAGTTTTCACTCTGTCAAAATGAAAGATAGTATTTTAAAACTGATCATCCATCTTTCAAATAACTATATTTATACAAGATATCAACCCGATAAAGCCATTGATATTTTAGATGAAGTTTGTGCAAGGGCATCCCTTCAAGAAAATAAAATGGATACTAGAAAGAAAGAACTGAATCATGAAATGAAGGAGTATGAAAAAAAGAAGCAACAAGCGATATTAAAACAAGATTTTGAAAAAGCGAGTTACTATAAACAAAAAGAGTTGGAAGCAACCAGTGAAAAGAATAAATTGGAATTGCAAGAAATTAAAAAGCAACCCCCTGTTAAAATTACAGAAGAAATGGTCGCAGAAGTGGTGTATTTAAAAACGAAAATTCCGGTGTATGAAGTCCTACCGCAGGATCAAAAACGTTTAATCCAACTTTCTTCGAATTTAAAACATAAAATATTAGGGCAAGATCCGATTATTGATGACCTTTGTAAGATTACAAAACGTGTTCATTTTGGGTTTGAGACAGATTCTAAAATTCATTCCTTTTTATTCTTAGGAAAAACAGGACTAGGGAAAACTTATTTAGTGAAAGAGTATGCAAGACTTCTTTATGGAAAAAATAATTTCTTTCGTCTTGATATGAGTGAGTATAAAGAAGCGCATACCATCAGTAAAATTATTGGGTCACCTCCTGGATATGTGGGCTATGATGATGGTGCTACATTACTTGAAAAAGTACGGAAACAACCATTTTCTATCATCCTTTTAGATGAAATAGAAAAAGCGCATCCAGACGTTTTGAAGTTGTTCTTGCAAATTCTTGATGAGGGTGTGATTAAAGATGCTAAGGGAAGAGAAGTTTATTTTCATCACGTATTTTTGTTTATGACTTCCAATTTAGATAGCAACAAAGGACAAGTTGGTTTTTTAGAAACAGAAAAAGAAACTTTGAAGGAATTAGAGTCTTATGTAGGGGTAGAATTTGTAAACCGAATTGGTCAAATCTATCATTTTAAGCCCCTTTCAAAAGAAAACTTATCCACGATTGTTGTGAATAAGTTAAAAAAAGTGCAAAAAAAGTATGAAAAAAAGGGTATGGAATTTACATTTTCCCCTCTTCTTGTGGAAAAGATTTTAAAAGAAGCCAACTGTCAAAAGTTTGGAGCTAGAAGGATTGATAAAATTGTGGAAGAAAAGATTGAATCGAATATTGTAGATGCATACTGTGAAGGAAAAACCTGCATTGAACTTTAAGCCAAAGTAGGTTTTTTCTTTTTCTAGCTTGTAAATTGATCCAGGTATCTTTTCCTTTGCAAATCATGTCTCTTTGTGTTATAATATGTGGCAAATGGGGTGTAGGTGAATGTTAGAATTACGAAAGATTGATGATCAAGAAAAAAATGAGCAATTATTCTTTTCGTTTGAAAAAAAGATAAATCCAAATTGGAAAACAAGTTATCAGATGGGTTGTTTCCTTTTAGGACTTCCTGTCCCAAAGCAAGGTATGTTATCTGACTACTGCTATTTTAAGCAAATGAGAAGTTTACAAAAGCAACAGGAACAAGCTCCTTCTATCGATTATTTATTACTCGAGAAAAATCATGTGATCTCAAGTATTCATGTGATTATGAGAAATCAAAACATTGCAGATCTTTCTTTTTTTACAGTGCCAAGTGAAAGAAGAAAAGGGTATGCCACCAAGGCGCTTGCGCTCATAGAAAACGAATTGTTTCAAAATCCTTTGCTTTTATTTACGACGATGTTTGATATGACACAAACGGGTGTGACTACAAAACTTGCTTTAAAAAGTGGCTATGTCTTTGATGAAGAGGCAAAGCTTTTTGTGAAAGCAAATCCAAATATAGATTTGGAAGAAGTAAGCCAGGAGCAAAGCAAAACAAAAACAAAATAGAATGTGTACTGATACACAAACGATATGTTTGTTTGTATGGGTCTATATCTAGAACAAGTAAGGAAGGTTAGATAGATTCGCCTTTCTTTTTGATAGGATTTTTTTAAAAATGCATTTATTTACACTACTTTTGATTCATGCTATAATAAAGGCAACAAAACAAAAAAAGAAAGTAAAAAAAGTTTGGTGGCGTATACTATAGAAGGAGGTCTTTTTATGCAACTTTATAATACCTTGACAAAACAAATAGAACCTTTCATTCCGAATGAAGAAGGAAAAGTAAAAATGTATACCTGTGGACCAACGGTTTATAATTATGCCCATATTGGAAATTTGCGGAGTTATATTTTTGAAGATGTTTTGGTAAAGACGCTTACTTATTTAGGGTATGACGTAACGCGTGTTATGAATATCACAGATGTTGGACACTTGACAAGTGATGGAGATACTGGTGAAGACAAGATGAGTAAAGGTGCTTTAAGAGAGGGAAAAACTGTACAAGAAATCGCAGAATTTTATACTAAAGCTTTTCTTAAAGATTTAGAAAAATTAAACATTCAAATGCCAGATATTTTGGAAAAAGCAAGTGATCATATTGACATCTACATCCAGATGATTGAAAAATTACTTCAAGATGGCTATGCTTATCAGAAGGATGGCAATGTTTACTTTGATATTAGTAAGGTCGATAATTACTATCAATTATCTGGAAAGAAAAAAGAGGAACTCCAAGTCGCAGTCCGGGAGGATGTCGAAGAGGATATGCATAAGAAAAATCCTTTTGACTTTGGTCTATGGTTTACAACAAGTAAGTTTCAAAATCAAATTATGAAATGGGACTCTCCTTGGGGAGTAGGATACCCGGGTTGGCATATTGAGTGCTCTGGTCTTGCTTGTCACTATTTGGGAGACCATCTTGATATTCACTGTGGGGGTGTAGATAACATTTTTCCACATCACTCTAATGAAATTGCTCAAAGTGAAGCTTATTTGGGACACAAATGGTGTAATTACTGGATGCATGGAGAATATTTAAATGATAAAAGTGGAAAGATGAGTAAATCAAAAGGCGGAATCTTAACACTTTCTGTATTAGAGGAGAATGGTTATAATCCGCTTTCTTACCGTTACTTTTGCTTAAACTCTCATTATCGTAAACCCCTTGTATTTTCTTATGAATCGTTAGAAGGTGCCGAAAAAGCTTATTTAAAACTGAAGAAAAAAACAACAGTTTTAAAAAAGGAAGGCTCTATTGATGATGCGATTGTTTCAGAATATGACCAAAAGTTTAAAGATGCGATTTCTCAGGATTTAAATCTTGCTAGTGCCATTACACTTGTTTATGATGTTTTAAAAGAAAAGCAAGTAAATGATGCCACCAAACGAAAACTAATTGCTATGTTTGACCAAGTCTTATCACTTTCACTCCTCGAAGAAGAGGCGGTAGAACTTGATCAAGATTATATTCTAGAAATGATTCAGAAACGACAACTTGCCAAACAAAATAAAAATTATGAAGAAGCTGACAGAATCCGGGAACAACTTTTAAAAGAAGGAATCCGGTTGATTGATGGTCGTGAAAAAACGACCTATGAAAGCATAAAGGAGAGGGAAAAATGATTTACTATGGATATGATATGATCGGGTATGGGCTCATTATCATTGGTGTTATCATCACTTTTATCGCAGATATTTATTTACAAACGACGTATCGTAAGATGCGAAAGATTGAAAATGAAAAGAAAATGACAGGGGCAGAAGCTGCAAGAGAAATTTTAGAGAAAAACAATTTAGAAAATGTGTATGTTGTCGAAACAAGAGGCTTTTTAACAGATCACTACGATCCAAGACAGAAAGTTGTGCGTCTTTCTACAGAAATTTATGAAGGAACAAGCATTGCGTCACTTTCTGTCGCAGCGCATGAAGTAGGCCATGCCATCCAAGATAAAGAAGGTTACACCTTTATGAAAGTTCGCGCCTTTTTAGTTCCACTGGTTAACTTTGGTTCTAAGTTTGGATATATTGCAGTTCTCCTCGGTCTTATTTTTGGCATTTTGAATCTTGCTTGGGCAGGCGTTGGTCTTTTACTTCTTATCTTATTATTCCAACTGGTAACACTTCCTGTTGAACTTGATGCATCCAAAAGAGCCAAAAAAGAACTCGATCGTTTAAAACTGACAAGTGGTAAAGAAAATACGTCTGTTTCTAAAATGTTACGTGCCGCAGCTATGACGTATGTTGCTTCTTTGGTTACGACCCTTACTGAAATCTTAAGACTTGTGGCCATGATTATTACACAAGATAGAGAATAAATGGAGGGGTGTTCAATGACGGTAGAACAGATGAATAGCTTGGTGCTTGCTTATTTAGGGGATGCTGTCTATGAGACGTGGATTCGCACATATTTAATCAAAAAGGGATATCCAACTGTGAAAAAGTTACAGGAAGAGTCCCTTTCTTTTGTGAGTGCGAAGGCGCAAAGTAGAATTTTAAGACAGCTTTTAGAAGAAGGTTTTTTTAAGGAAGATGAAAAAGAGGTTCTTTTTAGAGCCCGCAATGCAAAAAATAATCATAGACCTAAAAATTGTGATGTGGTCACTTACAAATATGCCACTGCCCTAGAAGCAGTTCTTGGCTATTTAAAGTGGACAGGGCAAGAAGAAAGGTTAGAAGAAGTCTTACAAAAGATTGTGGAGGAATAAAGATGTATATTTATGGAAAGAATGTAGCGAAAGAAGTGCTCAAAAATTCAAAATTTATGAAAAATGTAAAGAAAGTCTACTTACAAGCGGAAAATTTTGAGAAAACGTTCCAGAAAGCGTTTGAAAATGCAAAAATTCCCGTTGAAATCATCCCAAAATTCAAAATGGACGATTTGGCAAAAGGCTTACACCAGGGTATAATCATAGAAATCAATGCATTTCCATACGAAACGTTAGAACATGTTTTAGAAAACGGGACATTTTTCGTTTTGTTGGATCACATTGAAGACCCTCATAATTTAGGCGCTATTGTAAGAACAAGTGCAGCAGCAGGGGCAGATGCTATTTTTCTTCCTAAGAACCGAGCTGTTTCTATGAACGGTACAGCAATGAAAACAAGTGCGGGTGCTTTCTTGCAGGTAGATGTTGTGCAAGTTGTCAATTTAACAGATGCCATCAAAACTTTGAAAGAACATGGGTTTTGGATTATTGGTACCGACATGGAAGGAGAAGATTATCGCAAGCTTGATTATCAAGGAAAAGTGGCACTTGTCATTGGAAATGAAGGAAAAGGAATTTCTCCTCTTGTCAAAAAGAACTGTGATTTCCTAGCTTCCATTCCAATTTCTTCGAAGGTGGAGAGCTTAAACGCTTCTGTTGCGGCAGGTATTTTCTTATATGAGGTGGTTAGACAAAGAAAGTAGGAGAAAAATGAAATACAAGCAAAATGACTATGAACTTCTTTATTTAGTAGAAGAAGAAAATGAAGATGCCAAAGAACTTCTTTATGAAAAATACCAAAGTATTTTAAAGGGACTTGCTAAAAGTATGTATGACAGTTGTAAACAATGGAATGGTGTTGAGTATCAAGATTTTTATCAAGAAGCATGCTATGGATTTGAAAAGGCCATTGCAACTTTTGATGAAAGTAAAAATATCTTGTTTTATACCTATGCGACTTCTTGCATTCGGAATCAACTCTCTTTTTATCGAAGGTCACTTACAAGAAAAAAAGATACGCCATTAAATTGTTCTATTTCGCTCTATCAAGAAGTTGAAAAAGGATTAGAGTATGCGGATCTTTTAAAAAGTACGCAGCAAACACCCTATGAAGTTTGTGAAAGAATGGAAAAAGAAAATGAAGTCAGAAAGTTGCAAAATAATCTTTCCTTTCAAGACGCATGTATCTTTGAACTGCGCTATAATGGTTTCCATTACAAAGAAATTTCCCAACTTTTAGAGATTCCTGCATATCGAGTTTCTCATGCTCTTCAAAAAATAAAACAAAGACGTTTCTATTTCTGTGGTTGAAAACAAATTTAAAATCTCACGTTTGACAGTTTCAAGAAAACAAAATCTCCCAAATCCAGTACCTACAAGGGTTTGAGAGATTTTTAAAT
>CANQVB010000016.1 GCA_947627225.1 uncultured Bacilli bacterium | reverse complement strand
TATTAAAAATGTTCCTTTGGTTTAATTCATAATAAAATTTGGCTCAATTTCTTCGTAAAAAACCGAAACTCAAATAAGTTTTTCTTTGTTGTTTTCCATGATTTATGATATAGTTATCTTAAGAGAATAGAGAGAGTAAAAAGGTGAAGTCATATGCGAATTTATCTTTATCTAATGCAAAATAAAATTTTATCTTTTTCCATTCCAAATAAAATATCTGGAAGTTTTAGTTTTGATGAAAATAAAGAAGCATCTTCCAAACTCATCAACATTGAAGCACGTGGTGCCAATTGGGTTTTATATTCGACACAAGATACGAAAGTTGTTGTAAATGGAACAGAAGTCAAGGAAGCAATTTTGGAAAGTGATACCTATTATATTTTAAAACGTAAAGATACCAGTTATCTTATCTTTGTCACAAATTCATTTGAAAATAGTTTTGCATCCTATTCTTATGATGCTAAATTAAATTTAGTCATTGGAAATGACTCCACCTGTAATGTTTTCTATAACACAAATTTGTTACATGGTCCTGTTGCGAAAATTCAAGTCGCTGAAAATAGAATCATCTTATCGATTTCAATGGCAGTTGTATTTATAAACAACAATGCACTCAATACAACAAGTTATGTGCTTAAAAACGGGGATACAATTAGCATTCTTGGGTTAAAAATTATTTTGTTTTATGGCGTGTTGCTGATCAATAACCCCGGTGGTCAAGTAAAAGTAAATCCTGCTTCTGCCAATATAAGTGTCAAATCTTTTCCAACCTATGCACCTGGACAGGAAATTCCAGTAGAAGATGTAGATTTATATGATAAAGAACAGTATTTTTCAAAAGCCCCAAGGTTAAGAAGAGTCATTCAAACGAAAGAAATTGATTTGAGTCCTCCACCAAGACAAGAAAAAGAAGAGCAGTTACCACTCATTTTAACGATTGGTCCCATGATGACAATGGGTGTTGTTTCTAGTGTTATGGTCATCAATACAATCAGTAGAATTCAATCTGGAACAACAACACTCCAACAATCTTGGCCACAACTCGCATCTTCTTTGGCTATGCTGATTTCTATGCTGCTATGGCCTTCTCTTACAAAGATATTTAACAAAAGATTAAAAAAGCGCAAAAAGAAAGAATTAATAGAAAAATATACAGAATACTTAAACGAAAAACGAAAAGAATTGACGACAGAAGCAAAGCTACAACAAGAAATTTTAGTAGAAAACTTAATCACTGTAGAAGAATGTTTAAAAATTATTCAAAATGCAAAGTTAAATTTTTGGGATAAACGAATCGAACAGAGTGACTTTCTAGAAGTTCGTCTTGGTACTGGAAATGAATTTTTAGATGTCAAAGTAAACTACCCCGAAGAAGGCTTTACTGTAGAAGAAGATGAACTTAGAAAGCAAGCGGACAAAATGGTGGAAGAATTTAAATATATCAACAATGTTCCAATCGGATATTCGCTTTATAAAAACAAAATTACAGCCTTGATGGGAAACAAAATCAAGTGCCAAGCACTCGTTAACAACATCTTATTACAACTCATGACTTTCTATAGTTATGAAGATATAAAATTTGTACTTTTTACAGATGAGAAAAGTAAACAAAACTGGGAGTATTTAAAATATTTAAATCACACATTCACCAATGATAAAAGCTTCCGCTTTTTCTCAGCCAATATCGACGATGCCAAAAAAGTAGGGGACTTTTTAAATAACGAATTTTTAAATAGGGCACAACTGGCTGGTGATGGACCTATGTTATTTAAACCTTATTATGTGGTTATTGTAGATGATTATGATTCCATCAAACACCATTCTTTTTTGAAAAATTTAACAGAAATTGATGCCAATTTAGGATTTAGTTTGTTGATTCTTGAAAATCATATGAGCAAATTACCAAGTAAGTGTAATAACTTTATCACGTTAGGAGAGAACACATCCGGTATTTTAAAAAATTCATTTGAACAACAAGAACAGATGATGTTTAAAGATGAAGTGAATTATGCAATTGATATGATGAGTGTTGCGAAAAAACTTTCCAATATCCCAATCGAGTTTCAAGAAGGAAATCGACAATTGCCAGATGCTGTAACTTTTCTAGAAATGGAGAAAGTTGGAAAAGTAGAACAACTGAATATCTTAAATCGATGGGATAAAAATGATTCTACACAAAGTCTAAGAGCAGAAGTTGGTGTGGATGAAGAGGGAAATCTCATGTATTTGGATTTGCATGAAAAGTATCATGGACCACATGGCCTTATTGCTGGAATGACAGGTTCTGGAAAATCAGAATTCATTATTACCTATATTCTTTCGATGGCCATCAATTATAGTCCAGATGATGTAGCCTTCATCTTGATTGATTACAAAGGAGGAGGTCTTGCTTTTGCGTTTGAAAATAAAACAACAGGGGTTTGTCTTCCACATCTAGCAGGAACGATTACGAACTTAGATAAAGCAGAAATGGATAGAACCCTTGTTAGTATTGATAGTGAAATCAAACGTAGACAACAACTCTTTAATGAAGCACGTGATTTACTAGGAGAAAGCACCATTGATATTTATAAGTATCAACGCTATTTTAAAGAAGGTAAACTCAAAGAACCTGTCCCACATTTGTTCATTATCTGTGATGAATTTGCCGAATTAAAAAGTCAACAACCTGATTTTATGGACAACTTGATTAGTGTGGCAAGAATTGGTCGTTCTTTGGGTGTGCATTTGATTCTTGCAACTCAAAAACCAAGTGGTGTTGTCAACGATCAAATTTGGTCCAATACAAAATTTCGCGTATGCTTAAAAGTACAGGATGAGTCAGACAGTAAAGAAATGCTAAAACGACCCGATGCAGCAAGCTTAAAGCAAACCGGAAGATTTTATCTTCAAGTTGGGTATGATGAATACTTTGCTTTAGGACAATCTGCATGGTGTGGAGCCAAGTATTATCCTTCTGAAACAATTATCAAGCAGGTTGATAAAAGTGTGAACTTTATTGATGATACAGGAGACTTTATTAAAAGTATTCAAGCTGGAAAACAAATTCAAGTGGAAGCGAAAGGAGAACAACTCGCAGCAATTCTACAAAATATTATCGAAGTTTCGAAACTCACAAACAAGAAAGTTAAAAAACTTTGGCTCAATAACATTGAACCTATTATATTGGTCAATGACCTGATGAAAAAGTATGCCATTACTCCAGCCCTCTATGATGTAAAGGCCATCATTGGAGAATATGATGCGCCTGAAAAACAGGAACAAGGTCTTTTAACCTATTCTTTGCGTGAAGATGGAAATACGGTGATTTATGGAAATGATGAAGAAGAGCGAGAAAAACTTTTAAATACAATTGTCTATTCTTCTTGTATTGCACATACTGCCAGTGAAATCAACATTTATGCCATCGATTATGGTTCAGAGTCCCTTAGAATGTTTCATGATTTTCCACAAGTGGGTGGTCTTGTCTTTATGGGAGAAGATGAGAAATTTAAAAACGTCTTCAAACTTATCATGGAACAAATTAAAGAACGAAAAAAATTATTGATTCCTTATGGAGGTTCTTTAGAAGCTTACAATAACAAAAATGAAAAGAAACTTCCATACATCCTATTTATTCTAAATAACTACGAAGGAATTTTGGAAAGTTATAATAGTATTTATGAAGAAGTTTCTTCGATTGGTAGAGATTGTGAACGATATGGAGTCATCCTCATAGTCACTTGTAATACCCCAACGACATTAAGTCGAAGAGTGGCTGGATGTTTTGAAAATAAGTATGCCCTGCATTTATCAGACACCTCTGATTATTATGGAATTTTCAATATGAAGTGTCGCGTAAAACCAAGAGACACCTTTGGAAGAGGTCTTGTCTACAACGATGGTATTCATGAATTCCAAACGGCATCTATTACGGATTTAGATCATAGTGTCAATGAATACATGGAAAAAGTTAAAGATGCAATGAAACAAAATAATCAAGAAAGTGCACCACCAATTCCATCTCTTCCTACTAAGGTTACAAAAGATTTGGTAGAGCATGAAATTACAACCATGGAAAAAGTACCAATTGGAATTTCAAAAGAAACATTGAAGCTTGTAAAATATGACTTTACGGCATTTACGGCAACGACAATTGCTTCCAATAAGTTACTTTATATCAATTCTTTTATGGATTCTTTGGTAGAAGTTTTGGCACAAATTCAAAACACGTTAATATTCTTTATAGATACATTACAAATATTACCTACGATAAAGGGGAAAGCCAACAATGTGTACTACTTTGATCAAGATTTTCAAGCAATATTAGAAAAGTTATTAGAAATTGAAAAAGATCCTAAGTATGCAAATTTTAGAATTCTCTATATTTTCTATGGATTAGAAAGATTAAAATCAAAAGTAGATGATGTTAAGAAAATAGAAAATTTGATTCAAGAAGTTAAAAAGAGTGAACACAGTAATCTTGTGTTCTGTGATAGTGCAAAAGGCTTTAAAACTTTGGACTTTGACACTTGGTATTCTAGTATTAAAAACAATTCAGATGGAATTTGGATTGGAAAAGGATTTAGTGATCAAGCTACTTTTAGAATTAGCAAGATTACCAAAGAGATGAGTGCAAACTATCCAAATCATTATGGTTTCTATATCCAAGAGGGATCTGCATCTTTAATGAAAGTGTTAGAATTTAATGATGTTGTGAGTGAAGAGGAGGAAGATGATGAAGAATAAGGTGTTGATCAAACTAATTGTTCCAGAGTTAGATTGCTCCTTTGATGTATTTATTCCAGTCAATGAATTGGTTTGGAAAATCAAAAAATTGCTCATAAAGTCAGTCAGTGATTTGCAAGGAATCACTTTAAATATGAATATGGATTTTGTACTGATGAATAAAGCAACTGGAAGTACCTATGAAAATAATGTTTCTATTTTAAATACCGATATTAGAAATGCTACAGAACTTATCTTGTTGTCGTCTAAAACTTTACTATAATGTAAAGAGATGTCAAATTTCTAAAATAAATTGTGATTGAAAAAAGCCTATGCTAAAATGATATTAGATAAGAGTAAGCGAAATGGTACGATTATCTAATATCTAAATGAAGAAGAAGGAGGTGAAATATATGGCAACAGGTAATGACGTTTCTGGATACAATTGTGGACAAGTAGAAGCATTAAGAGATGTAATTAACACAACGGCACAAAACGCAGGACAAAATATTGTTGAGATTTTACATAACAAGATTATTGTTCCTATGTCTAGCCGTTGGTATGCTCCAGAAGCAGTTCAATTTTTTGACGGATTTAAGCAAACAGTTGCTGCATCAGGAGAAGCAATTACACAAGCTTTTGATGGATTCCGTGCATCTGTAGAAGCAGCAGGTGCCAATTGGGCAGAAAACACAGGTGGACAAAGTCCTGTTTTAGCAGCTATTGATACAGTAGTGTTGGATTTAAATACATCTGAAATTCTTCCTGACAATGCTGGAAATGTTACGATTGATGAAAGTGGTGCATCACAAATTGCAAGTAGCCTTGCAGATGTTGAACAAGAAATTAAAGAAGATTTGAAAGGTCTTGCAGGACAATTAAATGCAGAAACAGCTTTCATTGGACATAATCAAGCATCTTCTTTACAAGAATGCTTTGTAGAAGTAAGTGGAGCAATTCACAAAGTTTTCCAATACTTAACTGAAGGAGAAGACTCATTACAAAGTCAAATTAACAAAGCTGTTCAGAAATATCAAGATGTTTCTGAGGGTATTTCTTCAGCATTCAATACTGTAAATGTAGATGGTCAATAATTGATGTACTTCAAATTAAAAAAAGCATATGCTTTTTTTAATCTATGGCAAATTTTTAAAATTTGCTATAGATTAGAAAAAGAAGGTGTAAGAAATGATTTCTATCAATACAGGCACATTAAAAAATCAAATAAATTCTTTGTCTTCACTCATTTCATCTTATGAAGAAATAAAATTAAATCTGTTTCATCAACTGGAAGATAGCAATGTAAATTGGCAAGATGGACATGCAATTCTTTTTGGGAACGAAATTGCACAAGAAAAAAAAGAAACGGAACTTTTATTCCAATCTTTACAAGACAAGAAAAATGTTTGTACTTTTATTTATGATAGATATAGTGAGATTGGAGGGCAAGTTCGTTGTGAACTTTCCAAAAAGGATCAAATCTTAGGTCAAGTTACATCTTGTATAAATCAAACAAACCAAATTTTATCCAATTTTAATCGTATTGATGATAGCTTTTATTATTATGAATATAACGTGATTATGAATCAAAAATCCAAAATAGAATATGCAAGAGATTTGTTATATGAAGTGGCAGAAACTTTGAGAAATTTATATACAAAAATTGAAAGAATAGAATTAGAAGTTAAAAATAAAATAGACGAGTTGGAACAAATTCGAATGAATGCATTTGATTTTCATTTAAATTAAGTGGGTGACTTTTATATGGACAAAGGAATAATTAACCAAGAATTATTAGAAAAAAATAGAAAACTAATTGATTTTTACAGTCGCGAAGAACAAAAAACATTAAGTCAGATTTATACCGTTTTTTTAGAAGTATGTCAAAATTATCAATCAACAAACACCCCATTTTTTACCAATCATATTCAATATGAAAAAAGTTTATTGCCAGTACTTGATCAAAAAAGAAGTCAATATACAGCTGTGATGGGCGATGTAGTGGCACGGTATAATTTATTAAGTAATCAAGTGACTCAAAAATTCGAAGGAAGGAACTCAAAATGACAGAGGAAGAGAAAAGAGAAAAATATAAAAGAATTCGATCAAAAATAAGAATTATTTGCGCACAAATAGATGATTTAAGTGCTGAAGTTTCTTCTTTAGAAAGTGCACTAAATACAAATTTTACCATTCAAAATAAAGGTGTAGAACAAGAAAAAATAGAAAAAATAAATTCCCTTTCCACAAAGGCAAATGAATCACTAAGAAATGTTGTTCTTCCTAGTTTATATAAAAAAATAGTATAGTAAGTTTACAAATTGTTTTTTCATTGTGATTTTATAAGAAGAAAAAGAAGGGTATAAAGGGGTGAAGATATGGGCGTCGGAGGAAGTAAACAATTTGGTATTAATCTTCATTTGAATTTAGATCGTACAAAGATGAATAAGTTGATAGATGAAGCAGTAAACAATCCAACAATAAGCGATAGTACAAAGGCGACAGTAAATTCAAATGCAATGAATTCATCTTCTAATTCCATGTCATCCTTCCAAGATCAAAATGGAATCGAGGTACTTGACTTAGATGGTGCTTCAAAGACACAGGCAAATACGAATATGCAAACGGGTTCAGTACAAGGAGTAGATGCTTCCAAAGCGCCTACTTCACAAAACGTAGATTCTCTTCAGTCCGTTGATACAAAAAGTTCCAATTCTTCCCCAGGAAATTTAGAAGGTTCGTCTCTCCTTTCAGAAAATAGTGTGCATCCAGAAAATAGGGAAAGTGCATCTTCGAATAACACTTCTGTAAATGGAAATAATAATATTTCTTCTTCACAAGTGGAACAACAAAGAACGAGTACCACCAATACAAGTACCTCGACTCGTGGAATGACAAACAATATGTCTTCTACTTCAAGTGCATCGAATCCAGAAGGAGCAAATGCAAGTTCTCGTGTAGGAAATTCTTTAAATGGACAGGAAACGATGTCTTTCAATCCCGCTACATCTGGTGCTGCTATGGGAAGAAGTAGCCAAAAGGATGTGAAAGAAGGAAGGGTACCTTTCAAGAAAAACGAAACCAATCCTGCATCTAGATTTCAAAACGGCACAACAGTTGCTGAACAGTATATGGCTTTGAATTTAGATGTAAGTAAACAGGAAATAGAATTTAACAACAAAGTAGTTCGTTATGAAATGGAGTTAAAAGAGAACAAAAAATTTTTTGAAGAAAGTAAAAAACGTGTAGAAGAAGATATAAAAAAGATAGAAGATGAAATAGCGAATATGTCGCCTAAAGCCGCAGATGAAATTGCAGCGTTAGGAGAGGCAAAAAGTGAAGAGATATGGGATCGTTTGGCCAAAGAACAAGGGTATGAGAGTTGGGAGGCCATGCAACAAAAACTAAAAGAGTTGAAAGCAGTAAAGATAGAAGCTGAAGCTTATATCTATCAGATAGATGAACAGATCAAAACAGGAAGATATGATTTATTAAAGGAAGAAGCAGTATACCAAAGCTATCAGTCAAATTATAGCCAAATGAGCGAAATAGAGAAAAAAGAAATGATCAACAGTTCCCTTTATAAATATGAACATCAGTTAGCAAAAGCATCCTATACGCAATGTTTAAAGAAAGGTTATGCTGTAAGTCCTTTGGAATTTATTGAAAGTTATATGGCGGAGTATCCATATGGAGGACCAAAAGGGGTAGGGCTTTCAGACTCTGGGTTAGAAGTAGAGACCATAGAACTTTTAAAGAATTTAAGTGAAGCGAGTCAAATTGATGCAGATTTAGGAAAGACGTATAATTATCTTTATGAAACAAAAGGGATCGAAGCAGCAACCCAATATTTATATGATATAACAGACAAAGTAAATCAAACATTAGGAGAAGAAAAGGCGAAGGAATTTTTAGAATCATTACAAAACGATCCAAAGGGAATGGAAAAATTAGAGAATCATCTTAAAGTCACAGGGACTGGTTTAAAAAATGGAGTTGAAAATTTTTGGAATGGGATGATGGAACTGATTCATACCCATAAAACACTAACTGTAGACCAGTATGAATCATCTTATATATTACAAGCATTAAGCGAAGGGAATTATAGTATAGGAGCTGGGGCAAACTATAAATATAGTCAAGCGATAGGAAATATGTTACCAAGTATGGTACTAAGTATGTTTACTCCACTATTAGGATCAGCATCCTTAGGACTATCTTCAGGGGGACATGCTTATTCTGAAGCAAAGATGGAAGGATATGGACTCACCAAATCCATTTTATATGGAATGTTAGTTGGTGGATCAGATGCAATGCTGGAATACTTTTTAGGATCCATACCAGGATTAAGTAAGTTAGATGATAGTACCAATTTTTTAATTAAGATGGCAAAAGAAGGAGGACAAGAAGCAGTCCAAGAAGTATTTACGAGTGGAATCGTAGATTCCATCTTATTAGGAAAAGAAATAACACTAGGAGAGTTAACGGTTGATAGCTTAGAATCCTTTATAGATGGAGCTGTAGTAGCAGGAATCTTAAATGGAGCACAAGAGGTACCACAACAAGCAATCAATGTAGTTATGAATGGTGAAAAAGTAGCGATACCAATCGATAAAATAAAAGATTTTTTAAGTAATATCGATAGAGCTAACCTGAAACAAGAATTATCCGATTTTTTAGAATATATGGGACAGCGAAGTGCAGTAACATTATCCAGTAATGGAGTAGGTATGTTTAATGCCATGCTTGACTACTTTAAAAATAAAAAACAGGATGCTGATTTTATACATAATGAAAAAATAAAAGACAATGTGAATAGTGATGAGGAACTAGAACTAGCTTTTTTTGATAATTTTAAAAAGAAAAAAGCAACTTCTAATTTCCCTTCTAACCCTGTGATAAATGTTTCAAATCGTGGAATGCAGTATGTCAACCAAATCAATGATTATATTAGTGAATATGGTGGTTGTATTGTAACATTTAACTCTACATCTGAAATATCAAGTGCAATGTTATCTCAAATTACAGACTTAAGCAAATTACAAATAAAAATATTAGATGGTTTAGGGGACGGTGCAGGGAACTTAAAAGCCAAGTATTTAAACTCAGGAAATCCGCAAAAATATGTAAATCGAGTCACATATACAGGACTAGAAATGAACGAAATTGTAAAAGAAGTTGAAACCATAGAAAGTATGATTAACAAAAATGCATCAGACTATGAAAAAGCAAAACAAGCTTATGAAATTATAGCATCTAGAATACCAGTCATGCATGATTTTAGGCAATATGAAAATGGACATTTAGTATCTGCTAGCTTAAGAGGAGTAACAGATTACAATGTAGTCGGAAAAAAGGGGTTAGTTTGTGCAGGATATGCAAGTTTATATAGTGAAGTTTGTAAACGGATAGGAATTGACTGTGAATATATAAAAGGAAAAGGGTATTCGGATCCGCTTCGTAGTGGTACTTTTGGTGGACATGCATGGAATGTTTTAAAGATAAATGGTGAATTGATTCCTGTTGATGTTTGTTGGAAGGCGTGTGATGAATCTCAGAATTGGTTTGGACCTAGCGAAGAGTTTCAAGGAAGGCATGAAGCAGATCCAGATGAACAGTATAATGTATACAATATTCCATTGAGTGAAGGAGTTCAAGGAAGAGAAGAAGTAAATAGAGGTGCACAAGATATATACAATACTCCATTGTTAAGTCAAACAATCTTAGAAGCTACAAAAACCACAACAGATTATTATGATACAGCACAAGCAGTAGGAGCGTTAAAGGAATATGTGAAATCTGGAAATGCAACAAAATTTACAAGAAAAGATGGAGCTAGAGCTAAAATTGAAAATCTTGATCCCGTAAGGGTAAAGCAATATTTTGAAACTATGTATAATTCAATATCTACAGCAATCAATATACATAATAATAAATATCCAAATCAGGGAAATATGGCATTTGAAAAATTTCTTTCGGATGGAAATTACAATCATTTTACAGCAACAGGAGGAGCTAGAGACCTTGTCAAAGGATATTCTTTGGACGAATTAAAATTGTTATACAATTTATGCAAATAATTCTATGAGGAGGAAAAAATGCAATTTAAAAATAAACACTTAGCAAAATTTATATCCATTCTTTTAAACAAGAATGTGGAAGACTTAACTTACCAAGATTTACAAAAAATAAATGTTGTTAATATTTCTAATGTTGATGATGATGGAGAAAGAGTGTATGATTTTGAAGAATTAAAATACTGTACCAATTTGCACACAATAATTATAAAGTCATCTATTTTGACGTTAGATGATATGAATATATTATCTAATTTGGGTGAACAAATTAAATCTTTTAACTTTCAGGATTGTGTTTTTTTGAATGAAAATGCGTTGGCTCAGCTAAATCAAGTTGAGGATATTGTATTTGATGGTTGTATTTATCGTAACTTGGATGCTTTAAGACAGATTACAAGTTTAAAGAGCTGTACAATTAGAAATCCATACAACAGAACAGTAGTAAATTTAGAAATTTTCAAAGATATGGAAGCATTAAAAAAGCTATATCTCGAACAGTGTGATTTAATACATCAAGAGTGCATGAAAAATTATGTTTTTAGATTACAATGTTTATCATTACTGAATTCTCAGGTAAATGATTTACAATTTTTAGATACAATGCCTGATTCAGCTGAAGTGTATCTTTCGGAAGAAACGATGACATCTCCATATGTTAACAAAAATAAAAAAAGATTGCAAATTCAAAATAGTTATATAAATAATGTTTTTTCAGATTAGCATCAAAAACTGTTGACAATTCTCATTTTTTTGCATATAGTAATAACAGTGATGAAAAAGGAAAGCGATTTTATATCCACCTGATTGCAAGAAGCGATGGGTTAAAAGCCAGGAAAAAGAGAAGTGTCTTAGGGTTTTTAAAGTGGATATAAATTGTATCCACTTTTCATTTGTTTTGGAGGTGTTTTGTATCGCAAACAATAAAGGAAATCAATTACTCATCAATGAGCAAATTAAAGCAAGAGAAGTCTTAGTGATTGGACCCAATGGAGAACAAGTCGGCATTAAGTCTATTGAAGACGCAAGAACCCTTGCATCTTATGCTGCTTTAGATCTTGTTTTGATGAATCCAAATGGGAATCCACCTGTCTGTAAAGTCATGGATTATAACAAATATCGTTATGAGAAAAACAAAAAGGAAAAGGAAGCTTTAAAAAAACAACGAGCAAACCAACAAGAATTAAAAGAATATCGCTTATCTCCTGTCATTGATGTAGGCGATTTTGAAACCAAATTAAAAAATGCATCTAAGTATTTAGTCAAAGGAGATAAAGTAAAGCTTACGATTCGTTTTAAAGGAAGACAAATGGCGCATACAGAATTAGGACGAGAAGTCTTGGAAAAATTTGCAGATCGTTGTAAGGAATTTGCCGAAGTACAAGATACACCAAAATTGGATGGAAGAGTTATGAGTATGCTCTTAGTACCAAAAAAAGAAAAATAGAAGGAGTGAAATTATGCCAAAGTTAAAAACACATAAGGGAACAAAAAAAGTATTCAAAGTAAGAAAAGGCGGAACCATTAAGATGGGACATCCAGGAAGTCGTCACAACATGGGATATAAATCAGCAAAAGCAAATCGAAAAAAAAGAAGTGAGGCTTCATTAAGCAAAGCCGATCAAAACCGTTTGAAAAATGTAATTTAAATGAAGGAGGTATTTTAAAATGACAAGAGTAAAAAACAGTGTGACTACAAAAGCACGTCATAAAAAAGTATTAAAACAAGCTAAAGGCTACTTTGGAAGTAAGCATAGACTTTATAAAACAGCAAAAGAGCAATTGATGCATTCAGGACAATATGCATTCCGAGACAGAAAACAAAAGAAAAGAGAATTTAGAAAGTTATGGATTACAAGAATCAATGCAGCTTGCCGTGAGGAAGGTGTAAGTTATTCTAGATTTATGGAAGGACTTTCTAAAGCAGGGGTTGACATCAACCGTAAAATGTTATCTGAAATTGCCATTCATGACAAAGAAGCTTTCAAAGATTTAGTCAAACTTTCTAAAGAAGGAAGAGAAGGAAAGGTAGCTGTTACTAAGACAGAAAGTAAACAAGAAGTAACCATTACATCTTCTAAGAAACCGCAAGAAAAGAAAGAAACTCCTAAGAAGGAAACTGTGAAGAAAGAAGTTAAGGAAGATGTAAAGGAAGAGGCAAAAGACTTAAGTAAGTTAACAGTTTCAGAATTAAAAGCGCTTGCGAAAGAGAAGAATATTAAAGGGGCAAGTACCATGAAGAAAGCGGAGCTTTTAGACGCTTTAAAATAAAAAACATATTTGTGAATGGAAGTGCCCGAGTGCTCAATGTTCATTGAGTGGGACTTCTTCGAAACAAATAGAAGAAAAAACGAAAAGGAGAAAAAGATATGACAGTAGTATCAATGAATTATTTATTAGAAGCAGGAGTACACTTTGGACATCAAAAAAGAAGATGGAATCCAAAGATGAAAGAGTATATTTACACCACAAGAGATGATATTTATATTATCGATTTACAAAAAACAGCCAAGAAGATTGAAGAAGCCTATGCTGCATTAAAAGAAATTGCTGAAACAGGTGGAAAGGTCTTATTTGTAGGAACGAAGAAACAAGCCCAAGAAGCTGCTGAAGAAAATGCAGTTCGTACCAATATGTATTTTGTCAATGAACGTTGGTTAGGAGGAACGCTTACCAATTTTAAAACCATTCGCTCAAGAATTCGTAGAATGGAACAAATTGAGAAAATGGAAGAAGAGGGAACTTTTGCATTACTTCCTAAAAAAGAAGTGATTGGAATTCGCAAAGAATATGAGAAGTTAAACAAAAACTTACGTGGAATTCGCGAAATGAAGAAAGTACCACAAGCTATGATTATCGTAGACCCTCGTAAAGAAGAAATCGCCATTAAAGAAGCAAAAATTTTGGGAATTCCAGTTTTTGGAATCGTCGATACCAACTGTGATCCAGATATGGTGGATTATGTGATTCCAGGAAATGATGATGCCGTTCGTGCTGTAAAATTAATAATTGGAGCACTTACAAATGCGATTGCAGAAGTAAATGGAAATGAAATCATTGACTATATTACAGAAGAAGATAAAGAAAAAGAAAATAAACAAGCCGTAAAGAAAGCTTTAAAAGAAGAAAAACCAAAAGTAGAAGAAGTAACGAAGGAAGAGGCACCAGCAAAAGAAACTACAAAAGATGCGCCTGTTTTAGAAGAGGTACCTTCTAAAGAGGAAGAAGAAGACCTTGCTACACTTTCGCTTGTTGCTTTAAAAGAAAAAGCAAGAGAAAAGGGAATTAAAGGGTATTCTAAAATGAAGAAAGCAGAACTTTTAGAGGCATTAAAATAAATGGAAGGAGGAGGGGTTTCCTTCCTTTTTTAAAAAAGAAAATAAAGAAAGGTGATAAACATGTTTAAAGCAAGTGATATTAAAGATTTAAGAGATCGAACAGGAGCTGGAATGCTCGACTGTAAAAAAGCATTAGAAGAGACAAAGGGAGATATGGAAAAGGCAATGGATTGGTTGCGAGAGAAAGGAATCAGCAAGGCTGCTAAAAAAGAGTCTCGTATTGCTGCAGAAGGACTTTGTGAAATTAAGGTCGAGGGAAATGTAGCTGTCATGGTAGAAGTGAACTCTGAAACCGATTTTGTGGCAAAAAATCAAGAATTTACAAGTTTTGTAGATGAGTTAACCAATCAAATTTTAAAAAACGATGTGAAGACATGCGAGGATGTTTTAGCATTAAAAGATGGAAAGGAAACGATTCAAGATAAGTTAGTTGCTTTAGTGGCTAAAATTGGAGAAAAAATTTCTTTCCGTCGCTTTGTTCGCATTGAAAAAGAAAAGGAAGAATGTTTTGGAGCCTATACACATATGGGTGGTAAAATTGGAGCGCTTGTTGTCTTAGAAGGTGCAAGTGAAGAAGTGGCAAGAGATGTTGCTATGCATGCTGCTGCTATGAATCCTGCTTGTATTGATCGAAACAGTGTTCCAAAAGAAATGGTAGAACATGAAAGTGCAATCATTAAAGAGCAAGTATTAAACGAAGGAAAACCACAGGAAATTGCTGAAAAAATGGTCACAGGACGTTTAAATAAATTCTATAAAGAAATTTGTTTAGAAGAACAAGAGTTCATTAAGGATTCGAGTATGAATGTGGGTACCTTTGTTTCAAAAAATGGTGGAAAGTTAAAAGCCATGTATCGTTATCAAGTTGGTGAAGGAATCGAAAAAAAGGAAGAAAACTTTGCCAGCGAAGTCATGAGTCAAATCCATGGAGCAAACTAAAATTTATGAAGAAGTATTTCATCCTTCTCTTTCTTCTTTCTTGTACTTTTTTGACAGCTTGTTCTGTTAAAAAAGTGGAGGAAGTGACAGACGGAGAAAAATTTGCAATGGAATATGATATTCCAAAAGATAATCCTTTTATTTATTTCAATACCAAAGAAATGTTATCGTTTATGGAAAATGGAAGTGGAATCATTTATTTTGGTTTTCCAGAGTGCCCTTGGTGTGTGGAGACGATTTCTATTTTAGAGGATGTTTTAGAAGAGAAAAATGTAGATAAAGTCTACTATTATAATCCGAAAAAAATTCGAGAAAAAAATACAAAATCTTATCAAAAACTTTTAAAAATCTTGGGCGAAAATCTTTTAGAAGATGAATCAGGAAACCCTAAACTATATGTACCTGATATTTATGTTTTGGAAAAAGGAAAAATCATTGCACATGATAACAGTCTTTCCGTTGTCTCAGGAAATGTGGATGATTACCTTACCGAAGAAAAACGAAAATTATTAAAAAAGGATTTAACAAAGTTAGTTGCAAAATATACTGTGAAAGAATGCACGAATTGTAATTAGCATTCTTTTCTTATCGATTGAATAGTGTAGGAGGAAGGTTATGCATCCGTTACGAAATATTACCTTGAATGATCATTTATTTAAAAAGTATACCAAATATCATCCGTTTTTTTGTTCGGCAGGAGGAGAAGGTATCACGCATTTCTTCTTTTCTTTAAAAAGAGGACCTATCGCAAGAAAAATCATTACACCACATATGAGCTATTCTTTTTTGGGAAAACAGGCCTTTGAACAAGTCTGTGAAAATAAATGGGAAAAAACGAAAAAAATTTATGAAAGAAATCCTGATAATGCTGTAAAAATTTTAGCTACACTTTCTTATCGGGGCAACTTCGTCGGTTATGATACATCTTGGGATCCAAGGGCATTTTCACTCAAGCAGTATGAAACAGAAAAAAGGTGGAAAAGTGAAGAAGAAAAAATTTTCTATTTAAGTCAAATCCCACAGAAATTGGAACATTTTCATGAATTAGGAATTGTATTTGGGGATGTTCGAGATGGAAATATTTTACTCAATCCTGTTACGCAAACCATTAGTTTTTGTGATCTTGACAATACACAAGTAGATCAACATCAAATTGATATACTCTACTATTTGATTGAATCTTTTCAAAATCAAGAAAAATTAATTTCAGATACTGCGGATACTTGGATGTATAATGTACTTTTCATAAAGTTGATGAGTTCTTTAGAAAAAGAAGGACAAGTTTTTGCCCGCATACAATATAAAAATAAAATCGGTTATCTTCAAGAAAGGGCCTACCCATTTTTAGATCAAATGAATGTTTCTTTTAAAACGGGAGAATACAAAGGACCTTACTTACATGAATATATCAAGCAAAAGTAAAGGTCATGATTCTTTTCAAAACAGAAAATGTGAATGGTGTTGAAAAACCTAGAAAAACCATGTATAATAAAACGTATTGGAGGGATAATATGGCAAAAAAAACAAACAAGGCGATACATGAAGTCGAAGTAAAAATTGAAGGTGCTGCATGGAAAGAAGCAGTAGACAAAGCCTTTCAAGAAAAGGTAAAAACAGTAACTGTGGATGGATTTCGTAAAGGAAAATGTCCAAGAAGTGTTTATGAAAAGAAATTTGGAAAAGAAAGTTTATATGTAGAAGCTGCGGACCAAACCTTACAAAGTGCCTATGAAAAAGCGATGGAAGAAAGTCAGTTGATTCCAGTTGTACAACCGAATGTAGATTTAAAAGCAATGGATGAAAAAGGAGTTACTTTTGTGTTTACCATTACGACAAAACCAGAGGTTACTGTCACAAAATATAAAGGATTAGATGTAAAACCAGTAGAAGTTAAGGTCACAAAAGAAGAAATAGAACATGAAATTGGTCATTTGCTGGAGCGGTATGCTGAAATGGTAAACAAAGAAGAAGGATGCATTGAAGAAGGAAATCTTGCCATTCTTGATTTTGAAGGATTCCATAATGGAAAGGCTTTTGAAGGAGGCAAGGGAGAAAATTATTCTCTTGAAATTGGAAGTCATACCTTTATTCCAGGCTTTGAAGAGCAACTGGTTGGAATGAAAAAGGGTGAGGAAAAGGAAATTCAAGTGACTTTCCCAGAAGAGTATCCAAGTGAAGAATTAAAAGGTGAAGAAGTGACTTTCAAAGTAAAGGTTAACGAAATCAAAGAAAAACTTGTTCGTGAACTTGACAAAGATTTCTTTGAAGATCTTGCGATGGAAGGGATTCAAGATAAGAAAAGCTTAGAAGAAGAAGTTAAGAAAAACATCAAGGCACAAAAAGAAATGGATGCTGAAAACGAATATATAGATCGTTTATTAGAAAGTGTTTCTAAACATGTAGAAGTTGATATTCCAGAGCAGATGGTAGAGGAAGAAATTGATCGTCTGATGCATAGAATGGAAGAAAATTTAAAGATGCAGGGAATTAGCTTAGACCTTTTCTATCAATATACACATTCATCCGAAAAAGACTTAAGAGACCAACTAGAAAAAGAGGCTTATCAAAATGTGTTATATCGTTTAATGTTAGAAAAAATTATGAATCTTGAAAAGATTGAAGTCACGGAAGAAGAAGCAGATAAAGAAGCCGATCAGCTTGCCGAAAAATATCAAATGAAGAAAGAAGAGTTATTAAAAAGCTTTGGTGGGCTTGATATGATCGCCTATGATCTTGAAATGAGAAGGACAATTGAACTGTTGAAAGAAGCAAACAAGTAACTTGCAAAAGAAAAGGGAACTTGATATACTTGTAACAAATTAAAGGAGGGATATTATGGCAAAAGTAGGAAATAGACAAAAGAAAACATTAGTATGTACAGAATGTAATGAAGAAAATTATCGTGTTGAAAAGAACGTAAAAAATACAACAGATCGTTTGGAAATCAGCAAGTATTGTCCAAAATGTGGAAAACATACCATGCATAAAGAAAAGAAGTAGACCTATAAAAAATGGAAGGAGGTTGTACAGAATGAGCAATATTGATATCAACAATCCATTTTTAGCCAATCCACTAGCGGTTAAAAACTTAATTGAGCAACAAGCAGGACAGATGCATCGAGTTTCAAAGAATTCTGATTCTCGTGTGCTTGTAAAAACAAAAGGATATTCTTCACAAAAAAGTGGGAAAGGAGCCAAAAGACATGGTTAATTCAAATGATTTTAAACCAGGCTTAACAATTCAGTTTGAAGATGGCATTTACATGATTTTAGAAAGCCAACATGTAAAACCAGGAAAAGGTGCTGCGATTGTAAAAGCAAAAATGAAAAATCTAAGAACAGGTTCTATTGTTGAAAAAACATTTAATGCAGGTGTTAAAGTAGAAACAGCCCATATTTCTAAGAAATCTATGCAATTCCTTTACAGTATGGGAGATACTTACTATTTTATGAACATGCAAGATTATGAACAAATTGAACTCGATAAAAGCGTTCTTGGAGAAGATACCAAATTCTTAAAAGAAAATTTGGAAGTTGAAATTATCTTCTTTGAAGGGGAGATGCTTGGTATGAATCTTCCTGATAAAGTCGTCATGAAAGTCGTTCGAACAGAAGGAGCTGTGAAAGGAAATACAACATCTTCTGCAATGAAAGACGCAGAACTTGAAACCGGTATGGTGATTAAAGTACCACTCTTTATTGAACAAGACGAAGAAATTCTAGTTGGAACAAAAGATGGAAAGTATGTATCAAGAGCATAAATGTGCTCTTTTTTGATTCTAGGGAATTTTCTTTCTCTAAACAGTTTGCGAGGATGATGATTGCATAGCGCATAAGAAAAAAGAAATAAGTTAACTTAAAAAGCATTTAGACTACTTACAAGCAATATATTTTGGAAAAAATTCATGTTTGTATATTACCGTAATTTTTTGATAAAAATAGGAAAAAATTACGGTATGGCGTAATTTTTTATTTCCTAAAAAAATTTCTGAATTCATTTGACGAAGAGAAAGTTTTATGATAAAATCATAAATGTTTGTAGCCTCATGCTGTAAACCGCATTGAAAAGGTAGAAACAGAAATACTGTACCTTAAAAGCGAGTCTTGAGTAATTTAAAAGGAGGTATTGAAAAATGAACGCAGTCATTAAAGTTGGTGGAAAACAATACTATGTGCAAGAAGGAAGCGAAATTTATGTTGAAAAACTAAACGCTGAAGCCGGAGATGAAGTTGTTTTTGACCAAGTACTTATGTTGAATGCCAAAATAGGAAGTCCTTATCTTACAGGAGTTACTGTTACAGGTAAAGTTGTGAAGAATGGAAAGAACAAAAAAATTCGAATCTTCCGATACAAGAATAAGAATCGTTCAAACCGTAAAACACAAGGGCATCGTCAACCTTATACGAAGATTGAAATTACAAAAATTAGCGGATAGTCTATGGTTACAGTGAAAGTTGTCAAAGAAAAACAATTTTTTAAAAGTGTACAAGTATTAGGGCATGCGATGTACGATGAATATGGAAAAGATATTGTCTGTAGTGCAGTATCTAGTATCGTCATTACGACTGTCAATGCAATTCTATCTTTGGATAGTAAAAGCATTACCTATTTAGCAAGTAACAAAGGTCTTTCTATCAAAATCTTAAAAGAAGACCGAATTACACAAACTCTTATTCGAAATATGATTCGAATGCTCAAAGAGTTAGAAACGAAATACAAAGAGAATATTATTGTAAAGTAAGGAGGAGAAGAAATGAAATTTTTAAAGTTAGATCTTCAGTTCTTTGCACATAAAAAAGGACAAAGCTCTACTTCCAATGGACGTGATTCTGCTGGACGTAGATTAGGTGCGAAAGCAAGTGATGGAGAATTTGTAACTGCTGGAAGTATTCTTTATCGTCAAAGAGGAACCAAAATATATCCTGGAAATAATGTAAAACGTGGAAATGATGATACGATTTATGCAACCGTAGATGGTATTGTAAAATTTGAACGTGTTGGTAAGGATAAGAAGTGTGCCTCTGTGTATCCAGTCGCAGAATAAAGAGTCTAGCAATAGATTCTTTTTGCTTTTTATGTGTGGGTGTTGCCATGTTTTTGGGTTACCGAAAAGAATGTTTATTTCTCTAGCAAATCTTCTTAAAGATGGGGAAACAGTGAAACAGAATGAAGCTGTTCAAAAAAGCCTTTCCAAAAAGAAATAAGGGATTTCTTGCTATTGAGATTAGAATTGGGGTGAAAAGATATGTTTGTAGATGAAGTCTATTTAAAAGTAATTGCTGGCGCTGGTGGAGATGGTTGTACTGCTTTTCGACGGGAAAAATATATTCCATTAGGAGGTCCTTATGGAGGAAATGGTGGACGAGGTTCTGATATTTATTTTGCAGTAGATACGGGTCTTCATACACTTCTTGATTTGCGTTATCAAAAGCTAATTCAAGGAAAAAAAGGAGAAAACGGAAAAGGAAAGAATCAACATGGAAAAAGTGCGGCAGATATTTATATTAAAGTCCCACAAGGAACCGTTGTTACCGATGTTGATACAGGACTTATTTTAGCAGACTTAAAAGGAAAAGAAGACAAGGCTTTAATTGCCAAAGGTGGACGTGGTGGTCGTGGGAATACAGCCTTTAAAACCCACGAAAACACAGCACCTAACTTTTCTGAAAATGGAGAACCAGGAGAAGTGCGCAACTTAAAGATTGAACTAAAACTTTTGGCAGATGTAGGACTGGTTGGTTTCCCAAGCGTTGGAAAAAGTACGATTATTTCCAAAGTCTCTTCCGCTAAACCTAAAATCGCAGCTTATCACTTTACTACGCTTTCACCAAACTTAGGGGTTGTTAGATCAAGAAATGGACACAGCTTTGTTCTAGCAGACCTTCCGGGTTTGATTGAAGGAGCCAGCAAAGGAGATGGCTTAGGAGATCAGTTCTTACGACACATTGAAAGAACGAAAGTACTTTTACATGTTCTTGATATGGCAGGAAGTGAAGGAAGAAATCCAATCGAAGACTATCAGAAAATCAACCACGAATTAGAAGCCTTTAACCCAAAATTATTAAAACGACCTCAAGTTGTTTTTGCCAATAAAATGGATCTTGCTGGTGCCGAAGATAATTTAAAAGCCTTTCAAAAAGCCTATCCAGAGATCAAAGTATTTGAGGGCTCTGCTTTAAAAGGGGATAGCCTACAGGATGTCATGGACTATTTAGAAAATCTTTTAGAAAATACCAAAGAAGAAGCACTCTTTGAAGAAGATGCCTTTGAAAGCCATGTGCTTTATACCTTTAAGGAAGAGGCACCTTATACGATTACCAAAGAGAATGATGTCTTCGTTATTTCTGGTGAAAAAATTGAAAAGCTTTTCCGAATGACCAAATTTTCAAGTGAAGAAGCCATTTACAGGTTTGCTAGTAAACTCAGAAAAATGGGCATTGATGAGAAGTTAGAAGAGATGGGAATCCAAGAAGGCGATATGGTTAGAATACTAGATTACTATTTTGAATACCATGCTTAAAAAAAAGAACTACTTATCTGGTTCCTTCTTTTCATTTTCCAAAACAGTTAATTTATCTCCTACCTTTAATTTTTCACAACATCCAACAGGAAGTTCAAAGGAATAATACACTTTTCGTTTGGGAAAAATAATTTTTTCACTTTTTAACTTTGGATAAAGATATAAGATTGTATAATCTTTATCTGTCATAACGACATCAATGGGTTGGCACATTAAATAGGTATGAATACTTCTACAATGTGGAAAACAAAGTCCCGTTTGGATGGGCTCTAAGACAAATAAAAATCCTTTTAATCGCTTCCAGAAAGTATTGGCAACTTCTACTTCAATTTTTTTCTTTCCAATTTTTATGTGCACCTTTTCATCACCTAATAAAACTATACCAAAAAAGAAAGAAATTGACAAAAAAAGTGTATTTTTCAAATTTTAAAAATTTTCAAAATGTTACAACAAACAAGAAGAAATATTTGCGAAAAGGAGGAAATAGCCTTCTTTTTTCATAGAATTCTCGAATGAATTTTGCATTTTCCTACTTTGCA
>CANQVB010000015.1 GCA_947627225.1 uncultured Bacilli bacterium | reverse complement strand
CCCCACTTGCAGGAGGAACAGAACCTGTTTCTGCACACCTTGTTATTCTAAGAATTCGTTAAAAAAACCTAACCATTAAAATTTTAGGTTTTTTCTTTTTTAAATCCTCTAAATTTTCAAGATATAAATACGTCTCCTTGCGTCGCTTTCTATCTTTCTTTTCTACTCCATTCTTCCAATTATCAGCAAAGCAACTGGTTAAACATAGTTTCTTTTTAGCGTATATCTTAAACCTAAACCACTTACCACAATGATTCCAATGACTAAGAAAAGATTGCGATCAGATGTATTTGGATTTTCAATGAAACTTCCTTGTCTTTCTGGCAATACTGTATAAATATCTACACCATAGTTGGCTTTAATATTACAAGCCCATAAATATCTAACATCAGTTGCTTTCTCTTTATTTTCTACATTTAGTTCTACAAAGTCAGTCGTTCCTACTTCTTTTCCATAATCTAACACGCTAAATTTAACTTGTATTGTATCAGCATTTCCTTTTTTAAATTCCCATTTATAAGTATAGACACCATCCTTATCTATAGTAGCAATCGGATTTTTATCTTTGGCCCAATTTGCAGTCAACACAAATTTATCGCCACTTTTTTGGCTCATCACAACAGCTTCTGTTAAATAGGTATTTCCTTGTTGATTTAAAGCGATAGATAACTCAAAGAGTTCTCCATTTTGATAATCATCTAAATTCAGCCCTACATAAACTTCTTCCTGAATTCCATCACTTAATTTGGCTTTACTTGCTTTATTATATGGACCTACTTTCATTCCATCTTTTTCTTCTGTTAGACCCTTAAGATTCGTGACATTAGAAGACACTTTTGTTTTGGTACCATAATCTCCACCATCCTGCCAATCTTCATACTTCCATGCAGTCAATGCCTTTACTGGCAAAATTGTTCCAAAAAATGTCAAAATACAAAGCAGACTGAAACATACAATTTTTTTCATACCAACACACTTTACACATTATCTAAATAATGCTACTCCTTTCATTTTACATTCCATATATATGCTAGTATTTTTTCTTTTATTTAAACTTCTTTAAAGAAGGTGCTTTAGATGATTAACCCATAAATAATTTAGAACAATTCTTACAGGATAAGATAAAAATTTTCTAATCAAAGATAGCTGTTTCAATTAAGTGATCAATAAATTCTTCCGTAAACATATTAGACTTTTGAAAAAGAAATTGATATACGCAATTTTTATGATCTACAATAACCACACAATATTCTTTCCCATCTTTTTGAAAAGAATAACGATATCCTTTTAAAGCACCATCCAATATTGTTATTTTGTCTTCTATCATTCCTGCTGTTAAAAAGGTTTGGATGATGTAATTTTCTTTCATTTGATTTGGCAACATAAAAATATGATTTTGGGTGTATGCATATTTTTCTAAGAATTGAATTCGGTCAGCACTGGTTTTAATTTTATATTTCTCAAGGACCTCTTCGATTTCTTTTTTGGTTATTTTATCTTGCATCGCTTGGTCTTGTTCATAGAAGGGATAAATCGTAAGGGCAAAATACTCTTTTACCTTTTTATTTTCATCATAGATTACATACCGTGCAAACCCATCTTTTTCATTTCCATTTGCTTCCAAGAGTTCAAATTTTTCTAAGGCTTTATCTAGTTTGACTCCAAAAAATTCTTGATAAGCTTCTTCTTGTAATCGCATCCCTTTTATAGAATAAGAACCTACTATCTGAGGTCGATTCTCTTTATTTTCTAAAACCCATTCTTTAGAAAGCCAATACTTCTTTAAAAAATACCCTTGTACTGCAAAATAGCTGACAAGTAATACAAAAATAACACCTATAAATATCCATTTCTTTTTCTTCATACACTTCTCCTTATTTTCATTATACAATAAAGTTTGTGTGGGTCAATTAATTTCTAAAATCAATTTGGCAATTTTCTATCTAATTTGGTTTATACTCACAATTTTGAAAACCAAATCCTGTAACTTAATGGGTAATAGTCTTATTGTTTTTGCAACTTTATGATATACTTGTTTTAGATAATTTTATTAGAAAGAAGGGATTAAATTGAAGAATGAAAGCCAAGAAGAAGAAAGAAAGAACAATACAAAAAATAAAATTGAAACGGAAGAAAAGAAAAAAACACACAACACTAAGAAATGTTTATATACTTGTGAAAGTATAATAAACAGCTACGAATATACAAAAATGACAAAATATTTTCCAAACTATTGGTTTTTTGTAATTAAGTATACCATTCTTAATATAATATTTACAGCTTTCATTGCAATCTTTTCAAAAAATGGGGTTGCGACATCTATTATCTTTGCACTATGTCAAATATTTGTGTTACTATTTTGTAAAATAAGATTAGAATCACTTGCTGAAAGAGCTTATATGACGGATGTTATAAAACGATATAATCTGGAAAAAGGAACAAAAGAATTTGAAATTCAAACAGAAACTGAATTTTATGAAACCTATTTTATTAGAAAAGATGAAAAAACATCTTTAAAAGTAGATTATTCTGAAATCAATAGATGCGTTGAAAATGATACGCACTTTTATCTTGCGTATCCACCAAGAAATTTGATTTTCATTTTTCAAAAAAACAGATGCAGCCTAGAGCTAATCAACTTTATTCGAAACACATTTAAAACTCTAGAAAATCATCTTGGAGATACAGCAAAAATTAAAGGTGTGAAAACATATCATCACCCTACCCTTATCATAACTGGAATGCTTATCTTATTTGTAACAACTCTTGTCAGTTTATTTGGTGCAACATATAGTTTTTTCGCTCTCAAGCGATTTCTCTTGCATCATGGATTTAATTTTATAAATAATGCATGGGTATTTTGGTGTTGGTTGCCTATCCCTATCTTATCTATCATTCTTGGTTTTAAATATAAACATGCTGGTTTTGAATGCAAAAAAAATATTATAGCTGGATTTATTATGGCCTTTTTATTGTTAGGATATAGTTTGTTTTTCATGGTTCCAACACCTCCAATAGATTACAGCGAAATTGAAGCATATAAAAATATAATTGATGCCAAACTACCAGATAGTGGAGAGCTTGAAGTTGTAGATATGGATTTCTTTGCTGATGATGACAAAACAGCATATACCGTTATAAATGTCTACTATGACAACGAAGATGTAAGTGACTTAGTCAGTAGCATTGAAAACAATAACCATTGGATTTTAAGTGAAACGATACCACTCGACCTACAAATGCTAATTCCATCTGCACTTCATTCAGACAAAGATGCATATTTTTCGATTTTCAATAATACAACAAAAGAATACAATACTGTGCCTAACGAAACTGGGAATTATGAAATTTTTGCAATGAAATATGATAAATCTGAGAAACATTTAGAAATTCATAAATTTATTTCTATAAATCTAACAATGCATTTTCCTATAGAATAAGATGAAAATTCTTTGATTTCACCAATAGAGTCTCGAGAAAATTCGAACTGCCAGCTTTAAGCGAATGAAAAAATTAGCTTCCATTCATATAATTATTCTATTAGAAAGAAGGGATTAAATTGAAGAAAGAAAGACAAGAAAAAGAAAGAAAGAACAATACAAAGAATAAAGTTGAAACGGAAAAAAAGAAAAGAACACACAACATGAAGAAATGTTTATATACTTGTGAAAGCATAACAAATAGCTATGAATATAAAAAAATGGCGAAATATTTTCCAAAAGGAATCTATTGGGTTTTGGTAACTAGGTATACCTTTCTTAATATAATATTTACAGCTTTCATTGCAATTTTTTCAAAAAATGGAGTTGTAACATCCATTATCTTTGTACTATGTCAAATATTTGTGTTACTATTTTGTAAAATAAGATTAGAATCACTTGCTGAAAGAGCATATATGAATGATGCTAGAAAACAATTTAATCTGGAAAAAGGAACAAAAGAATTTGAAATTCAAACAGAAACTGAATTTTATGAAACCTATTTTATTAGAAAAGATGAAAAAACTTCTTTAAAAGTAGATTATTCTGAAATCAGTAGATGTGTTGAAAATGATACGCACTTTTATCTTGAGCATCCACAAAGAAATTCGATTTTCATTTTTCAAAAAAACAGATGCAGCCTAGAGCTAATCAACTTTATTCGAAACACATTTAAAAATAGAGAAAATCATCTTGGAGATACTACAAAATTTAAAGGTGCAAAAAAATATCATAGCCCTACCTTTATTAAAAATGGAATGCTTATCTTGTTTATTATAACCATTGCCAGTTTCTATTTTGCAACAAATACTTTTTTCTTTCTCAATAATCTGCATCCACATCAGGGATTTCATTTTATAAAAAATGCTTGGGTATTCTGGTGTTGGTTACCCATCCCTATCTTATCCATCTTTCTTGGTTTTAAATATAGAAATGACGATTTTAAATGCAAAAAAAATATTGTGGCTGGATTTATTATTGGATTTTTATTATTAGGATATGGTTCCTTATGTATGCTCCCAACATTTTCAAGGGATTACAGTGAAATTGAGGCATATAAAAATATAATTGATGCCGAACTACCGGATAGTGGAGAGCTTGAAGTTCAAGATTTTGATTCCTATTTTGATGATGACAAAACGGAATACACCATTATAAATGCCTACTATGAGAAGGAAGATGTAAGTGCCTTAGTAAGTAGCATTGAAAAGAATAACCATTGGATTTTAAGTAAAACGATAAAATCCGAACTAAAAATACTCATTCCATCTACACTCTATCAAGGCAAAGATGCTTATTTTTCGATTTTCAATAATACAACAAAAGAATACAATACTTTACCTAAGGAAACTGGGAATTATGAAATTTTTGCAATGAAATATGATGAATCTGATAAGCACTTGGAAATTCATAAATTTACATATGCCTACCAAAAATAAAAAGAACTAAAAAAGTTCCTTCATTTCACACAAATTTCTTTTTTCAGCAAAACTTAAAAATTTATCTAGTAAATCTCCATTGTTTAAAATAGATACATTTTCCTTCTTCATTAAGAGATATTTGAAAGATACCATCTATTTCCTGTTTTACATTATTTTTTGTCATTGTTCTTGTCATTTGCCAGTTAATAATACAAGTGTTTTCATCAAAAGATATGATTTTATATTTATAATTGATATCTTTTTGATTTTCTTCTACCACATTCCATAAATTTATGACTTCTTCAAAGTTTTTACAAGGTTCATCAATTGGAGTTTCATAATACTTAACATCTCTACTAAGTGTTTCAATAGTTCTTCTCCAATCTAATTGTTTCCATGACTTCATAAATTCTTTTGCCCAAATATCTTATTTTTCTTTCATTTTTCTAATTCTCCTTTAGATTCTTTTTGTTATGAGGAATATTTAATTCAGTTAATATTTTTTCAAAACATTCTATAACTTTATCATTCCCTTTCATTTCAAGGTAAGGTATATTGTTACTTTCAAACTGTCTTTTATTTTGTTCACTCAAGGTATCTGCTATAAAGAACTTGGTATCCCTTGCATAAATAACATCTGCACTTTCAGGATTTCCTCTTCCCATCAATTTTACCTCAACTCTTATATAATTATGATCCATATCATATAGTTTATAATCGACTTCTCTATCATAATCCAATTCGCCATTTTTCTTAAAGATCGAGTCGTCCATATAGTCTTTTGGAACTCCACATATTTGGCATAATTTCGTAACTAAAGGTTTTTCCACTTTTTTACCTATTGAGCTCCATGCGCCTCCTCTTATCGCAGCTTTTTTAGTTGCCAGAGCATTTATCACTAATAAACTTTCTGCTAAATTTAACTCGACATACACGTCACGATATGTAAGTTTTATGGATATTCCAATTTTATCTGTTGAATCTTGTTTTAATTCATCAATTAAATTAGATAAATATGCAAAATTTGACTTTGCAACATCTAATACTATATCCTTTGTTGCTCTACCATATATATTCGTGATCGTTTTCTTATTCATCCCCGCATAGATAGCCCTTTCTGCTGGATCTAATTTGTTGTTGTTAATAAAGTTTTGCTTATACCATTCTAGACTAATTTCTTTAGATTCTAGTTTTGCTTCAACTATTTTCTTAAAAAAGGTAATCGCAAAATCAAAAAATGAGGCATTAATCGCATTCACAACTTCTTCTCTATAGTCTTCCCCTTTTATTAACTTTTCAACAGTTTTATCTATAACTTGTCTTTCAAATGTTATCATATATACCCTCGCTTTCAATCATTTCAATATATGTATCGTTCATTTCACACATAACAGGTATCCTCCCCATTTTATATGCAACTCTACCAAATGTTCCAATCCCCGCAAAAGGATCTAATACAACATCTCCCTCAAAAGAATAGTATTTCAGAATTCTTTTACAAAGTTCATCAGGAAATATTGCAGGATGATTTCTACTACTTGATGGTGGAATTTTCCATATATTTGATGTATGTATTTTATCATCATTTGGTTTATAATTTTCATTTTTAGTATATTTCTTAATATTTTTGTCTAATAAAAAATTACATTTCTTTCGATATACCATAATACTTTCAGTTACACAATTTGGTTTATATGCTAAAGGATTTTTTGTTTGCATATATCCTCCAATTCTATTTGGAACGGATGGTTCAGGTTTTTCCCATATTATTTCATCAACAAAATAAAAACCTATATCAGTTAATACTCTGTGTAAATCAAAATGAATTGGATATCTAATACTTTCAAATTCTCTTCCAGGTCTTTTGGTAATAACAGGAGAGACATCAACAATGATAAATCTCCCATCTTCTAAAACTCTATAACACTCCGTAAATACTTTTTTTAATTCATTAAGATATTTTTCATAATTAATATAATCGGAATATTCTCTTGCATTATAGTATGGAGGAGATGTGAAGATTAAATGAATATCTTGATCGTTTATATTTTTTAAAGTATGAATACTATTTCCTTTTAATAATAATGGTTTTTCTATTGAACTTTTTTTGAATATAACTTTTTTATTTTGATTGGCTATTTTATAATCATACATTTTATTCATAATTTCATTATTATAATATTCTCTCATTTGTTCACAGAGATCTTTAAATTTTTCATCATTATATTTATAAAGAGTCGTTCTAAACATTTGGTATATAACATCCATATAGTTTTTTTTAAAAGCATTTTCTTTTAAGAAATCATAAACTTTCTTGTCATCTTTTTGCCTACCAATAGAAGAAACAATTTCTCTTTTTAACTCAACAGAAACATCTTCTTTATATAATTCTATTAATTGATCAAAATTTTCTCCTTTTTCATTTTTTCCTAATTGCTTGATATTTTCTAAAGTCATGATTTACCTCCTTTCCTTTTATTTTAAAGCTAAATAAATTGAACATATTTATTATACCATCATTTGACATATTCCAACAAAAAAAGTGAAGTTATTTTTCGCTCCGTTCTCTACTTGATTCTTCTTTTTTATGCAGACGATATAATTGAATCAATGCTAATAGAACAATGATATCACATCTCATTTTATTTCATCATAGTACCAATTCGATGTGTGTTTATGCTTTTTTATAGATAGTTTTACTCTTTTTAATCAGTTTCAAAAATGATGTCATACCATATCTTGTGTGACATTACTTCATGATACTTTTAAGAATAATAAAAATGCCTTGAAATCATTAAAATCAAGACATTTTTTAACAATCTGGCGTCCTTGGGCAGATTCGAACTGCCGGCTTTCCGCTTAGGAGGCGGATACTCTATCCTACTGAGTTACAAGGACACATACTTATTTTATCAAAAAGAAAGAGAAAGGGAAAGCCCCCTTCTCTTTTGTTTACACTCTCGAATTGCTAAGAGAAGATGCGACTGTTAAGGTTCCTAGAATTGGATCTTCATCTTCCGTCCACAAGCGAACTCTTAAAGAAGTATCTCCTTTTTCTTCGAGATTGAATAAATAGATAGCACCATCCTGCGAAAGATTTCGAACTTCCGTTTCTCCTTCGCCTGTAATCACTTGGTAATAAATTTCATTGGCTCTATTACTACCTTTTTCTTCTTCAAAACGAAGAAGTAAATTCCCTTTCGCGCTTTCGTTGGTAATGGCAATGGTTTTTTCTTTCATTTCAGTGGTTACTTGTACTGCATCAAGTCCTGCGATCTGGTAACCTGTATCAACTTCTTTTTGCAGCATCGCTTTTCTAGGTCCATACCAAAACCAAGTTAAAAACACAAGTAAAAAACTGACATACACAATTTCAAATACTAAATGTCTTACCTGTTTCTTTTCTTTTTTTGTCACGTTCCCATTCCCCCTTAAATTTGCTATATTATACCACAAAAAAGGATTCTATGCAAGTTTTGCAAGAATAGAATCCATTTCTTTCCTATCTTCTTCGGTTGATTCATCAAGCACTTGATTTTTTCCAAACCACTCTGGAAGGGGTTCTTCTTTGGAATTTTTCCCTACTTTCTGTGGTTTTTCAACAAATTTTTTCATTTTTTTATGTTCTTTTTCAGTAAGACGCATGGCATCTTCAACCGTTTCAATATGAAGTCTTTTAAACTGTCCTGCGAGGGTTTCTACATAATTTTTAGAAAGTTTTGCATTATTGGTACTTAAACAATAAGAAAGTAGCACATTGACAACTCCGGGTTTTAATTTTTGATCAACCATTAATTCCTCAATCAATTGTAAATCTCTTTTCGTTGGTTTTCCTGTTTTGTATTTGCTTTTTAAATATTCATAAGGCGTTAAGTTTTCAAATGTATACACCATCTTGGCCCACTTGGAAACATCGCCTTCTGGTTTCTTTAAAAAATCAGGTTGACTCCGATAAATCATGGTTGGAAGTTTACCACCTTGTTCAAATTGATAAAAATTGCGACAGCTTTTTCGGAAAGCAACTTTATCAATCATTCCCTTTTCATTTAAAGAATCCCGGACTAAATTTTGCATGGCGATTGTATCAATATGATACGTAAAAGCAAGGGCATTAATCAAATCTTTAGTCTCTCGATTAAAACACCGTTCATGAACCATATCCTTAGGAATCGAGGAAATTAACAAATCAAAGTCAATTTGGCTTTCAAAAAGCGGCATCTTCATCTCCTTCATCTTCACTTGATCAAAAACTTCAAAAGATTTAAGGGAAGTACTTTCAAATACATCTGTAAATTTTAATGTGATATCCTGATACTCTTTAAGACGAAGCGGTGGAACTTGAAAATAGGAAATTAACTGATCATACTCTTTTTTACCAACATTATTATAAAGTACCACACTTAAAACAGGATGATTTAAAAAACTTCCTGCATCTAAAGGTGCATATAAAAGATAGACATATTGATGAATGTTTCCTTCCTTCACATACGTCTTTAAAAGCCCAACCGCCTCTAATTTTTCTCTTGCAATTTTTATAGTATCCAAAGAAAGTTGCGTCGTTGCCATCAAATGATGATGAGAAAAAGATTCACTCATAATCTCCTCTTTCATTAAATCATCAAGTAATGTTAAATAAAGACTGACTGCTTGAGAACCTATAATAGGTTGGTATAAAAGCGTCAGTAATTTCCGGTCTTCCACATGGAGAAAGGCTTTATTATAAACAACATACGTATCCGCTGGCAATAATGTTTTTGGTCGCATCTTTCTTCCTCCTTTCTTTTAGTATAACAAGAAAAAAGAAAGAAGTTTTAAAATAAACTGCTAGTAAACTTTTTTTGAGCTTTAACCATAAAAGGCAATGAAAAAGAAAAAAACAACGACTTGTTGCTTAGTCCAGTTTTTTTTGTAATTCTTTTAAGATTACTAAAAATTCATTGGTCTTCCGTATTTCTTCATCCAGTTTTTCAAAGTTTGCTGTATCTTCTAATTCTAAAGAATCATCATGCACTTTCTTTTCATCACGAAGTCCAAAGACAGGAGAAATCACAGGACTTGGTGTATATTTCTTTTCATTTTGTGGTTGATAGGCTTCTTGAATCGGTTTAATCGAAGCTGTATTCATATCCACCATTTGCACTTTTTTCGTATCTTCTTGTGATGAAGGAACCTCATAAATCTCCTCTTTTTGTTTTTTCATTTTTTCTTCTAAATCTTGGATACTAATTGGTTCGTTACCTTCATCTTTATATTGTACTTCTTCATTGGATGCGACTAAACTTTTTCCTTTTTTCAGTAATTCTTCTAAACTAATGATTGCATTTTCCTCTTGTTTAGCTTCAAATGCAGTGAGTTCAATTCGAGCAGGATTACCTTCTTCTTTTTCAAGTTCTTTTGTAAGACGTTCTAACTCTTCTTGCGCTTCTGTTTGCGTATAAACTTCTTCTTTATAAACAATCTTTTCCTCTTGTATAGATGGTTTCTTTTCTTCCTCTTGTTTGCTTTCGTCTGCTACTACTTTGGAAGGACTCACATTTTCCACTGTCACATCCGTAAGGGTAGAGGTAGCAATCGTGGATAACTTCTCTTCCTGTATAGACTCTACTGGTATCACAGCTTGCTCGGATTTTGGAGCTAAAACGACTTGTGGAGTAATTTGATTCATCATCTCTTCGAAGGAGGAAACTGTAGTTTTAGGAATCTCTTCTTGGACAGTTGGTGCACTTACCTTTTCAATCGGATGCCTCTTTTCTTCCTCTTTCACTTCTTGTACAAGATTCTTTAACTCTTGTGTATTTTGTTTCAATTTACTTTTTTCTTTCAACTTCACATAACTATGTTGAATCAGCAAAATAACCCAAAGAAGAAAGAGCAAACATAAGACACTCAGTAAAATTAACACCTCTTTCTTTGCTAAAAAATCAATTAGATTTTCCATATTACTTCACCTCGTCATCTTCCGATAAAACTAGTGTAACACACTTCTTTATAAGAAAAAAGAAAAAGTGAAGATTTTACACTCTATTTACCGTTTAATTTACATCTTGAATTTACGCTCGATTTACAATCAATCCCATGACTTTTTTCTAAAGGTTCTGCATAAAGTAGTACCAGAAAGGGCTTGATCAAATGCCAAAAAAAGATACCTTTATTCTTTCTACAATCGTCTTACTTGTTGGTGGATTTTTAACGAAGTTTCTTGGAATGATTATTAAAATTATCATGAGTCGCTTAATGGGAAGCGAAGGGATTGGCTTATATATGCTCGTACTTCCCACCTTTTCGCTTTTGATTGGACTTGCTCAATTTGGCCTTCCTGTTGCTTTTTCCAAATTGATTGCAGAAGAGACGAAAAACAATAAAAATCTTCTTTTTTCACTTCTGCCGATTTCCTTTATTATCAACCTGATTATCTGTGTTGGAGTGATTTGGATTGCACCGATTCTTTCGAATGTTTTCCTCCAAGAAGCAAGAAGTTACTATCCTCTACTTGCTATGGCTGTCGTTCTTCCTTTTACCAGTTTGTCAGGACTTCTTCGAAGTTATTTTTTTGGGCGAAGCAAGATGCTGCCACATGTTGTCAGCAATGTTTTAGAAGACATTGTAAGACTGATTGCCATTTTAATTGGTATTCCACTCGTTCTCCCTTTTGGCATTGAAGCTGCCGTAACTTTTGTGGTCCTTATCAATGTTTTATCAGAAGGAATGAGTATTTTGGTTCTTTTTTTCTTTCTACCAAAGCGAATTACTTTTAAGCGGAAAGATTTTCATCAAAACAGAAAATATCAGAAAGAAGCTTTACAAATTGGAATTCCAAACACCATGAGTCGATTGACAGGATCCATCGGATACTTTTTGGAACCTATTTTACTTACCTTTACACTTCATCTTGTCGGATACTCTTCCTCTTTCATTTTAAATCAATATGGAATTTTAAGTGGGTATGTACTTCCTCTTTTGTTGCTTCCTTCCTTTTTTACTTTAGCCATATCACAAGCACTTCTTCCAATTATCAGCAAGGCAACTGCGATGGGAAAATACGCAATTGCCAAACGAAAAATTAAGCAGGGCATCTTTTTTTCCTTATTACTTGGAATACCTGCCACACTGCTTTTCCTCATTACCCCTGAATTCTTTTTAAAGTTGTTTTATCATACATCACAAGGTGTTTCTTATATGCGTTTTCTAGCACCCATCTGCCTCTTTCAATATATTCAAGCACCCCTAGCAAGTGCCCTTGATGCGATGGGAAGAAGTAAAGACAATTTCAAAGCAACGCTTTATGGAACCCTTCTTCGTACTTGCTTTCTTTTCTTACTTTCTCTCCTCAAAATTGGACTTTGGGGTCTCATTCTAGCAACCAGTATCAATGTTATTTTCACGACATTCTTCAATCTTCACCAAGTAAAACGTGCACTTTCTTCTTAATTTTCATTTCTTTTTCACAAGTTTCCTTTATAATAAGGATGAGGAGGGAGAAAAGATGAAACTGTTAGTTGTAGATGATGAAGAAAAAATTCGAAAAGTAATTTTAGAATATGCTAAGATAGAAGGATATGAAATCAAAGAAGCAGAAACAGGACTTGAAGCAAAAAAGTATTTAGAAGAAGAAGCATTTGACTTAGTGATTTTAGATATTATGATGCCAAAAATGGATGGCTTTACTTTCTTAAAAGAAGTGCAAGAAAGACCTCCTGTTATTGTACTTTCTGCAAGACGAGAAGAGATGGATAAACTCACTGGCTTTTCCTATGGAATTGATGATTACTTAACCAAGCCTTTTTCACCAAAGGAGTTGATGGCAAGATGCAAAGCCATTCTTGCAAGGACACAAAAAGTGCAAGATCGCTATACTTACAAAACGATGTGCGTTGATTTTTTGTCTCGTGAAGTCACCATAAATAAAACGCTGATTCCGCTTACGCCAAAGGAATTTGAACTTCTTTCTTATTTTATCAAAAACAAAGGTCTTGCCATTTCAAGAGACCAACTTTTAAATAAGATATGGGACTACTCTTTCTTTGGGGATGAGCGAACTGTGGATACGCACATTAAAATGTTACGAAACCATCTTGGAATCTACCGGGATTTAATTCAAACAGTTCGAGGAATTGGATATAGGTACAAAGAATATGAAAAAGAATAGTCTTGCCTTCCAAATTTGGAAATATTTTATTCTCTTTGCCCTGTTTCTACTTTTCTTCTTATGGCTTTTTCAAATTCTTTTATTAGATCATTACTACGAATGGAATAAAATTGACGATAGTAAAGAAATTGCCAAGCTACTTACGCAAAATAATCTAACGCAAGCAGATATCGAAAAAGTTGCCTTTGAAAAAGACGTTTGTATTGAACTTACAAGTGTTCATAGAGAACTCTATCAAATTGGAAATTGTTTGGTCGATACCAATGATGCCATTTCCAAGTTTCTTTACAATAATGAAAAAGAAAAGTCCTATGTTTTTCAAAATAGACACTTTCAAAAGAAATTTTTAGTCTATGGGAAAAAACTAGGAGAAGATACGTATCTTTTTGTATCCACTTCCCTAAGTCCTTTAAATGCTACCGCAGGCATCTTATCCCAACAACTTTTCTATGTCACTATTTTCGTCTTCTTCCTAAGCTTTTTAGTCGCATACTTCTTATCAAGGCATCTTTCAAAACCAATTGTTACGATTTCAAAAGCTTCCAAACAGATTGCAGGAGGCGCTTTCCAAACGAAGTTCCAAACGGAAGAAGATATACTAGAATTAAATGAACTGGTTACTTCTTTAAACGAGATGAAAGAAGAGCTTGGGAAAACAGAAGAATTACGACGGGATTTAATGGCCAATGTTTCCCATGATTTAAAAACTCCACTCACGTTAATTAAAGCGTATGCAGAAATGGTAAGAGACCTACATTATAAAGACAAAGAAAAACGAGAACAGAGTTTAAATACCATTATTCAAGAGGTCGATCGTCTTACTGTTTTAGTCAACGATATTTTGGAACTATCCAAAGAAGAAGCCAATGTGGATTCCTTAGAACTTACAGAAATTCCTCTTAACCAATTGATTGAAGATGTGCTTTCTCGCTATGCGATTTTAAGCCAACAAGAACAATATCACTTCGTCTTTACCCACGAAGAAGAGGTTATAATTCAAGCGGATAAAAAGAAGTTAGAACAAGTCATCTATAATTTGATTAACAATGCCATTCAGTATACTGGAGAGGATAAGACAATCACAATTGTTGTTTCCAACCAAAAAGAAAAGGTGCGAATCGAAATCAAAGATACTGGAAAAGGAATTTCAAAAGAAGATATTCCTCATATTTGGGATAAATACTACAAGACCAAAAAGAATCACCAACGAAATCATTATGGAACAGGGCTAGGGCTTTCCATTGTAAAGAACATCTTGGAGCATCATCATTTTACGTATGGCGTTACCAGCAAAAAAGGAAAAGGAAGTTGCTTCTATTTTGAAATTCCGAAAGAAAGGAAACAAGATACGAATCAAGTTTAAAAATCCTATTCCTATCATAACATGAAAAAAAGACTCATGCATTTGCGTCTTTTTCTCTGCTTTGGAATGTATACATACCATCATTTTCTAATTTGAAAGTATAAACCAGTGTTGTTGTATCTGTAAGTTTGGTATCTTCATTATCCTCACTTGCTTCATACGTTTCAACAGTTTCGTAGATTTTTAGGAGATTTCCCTTTTTAACTGCTTTCGAAAGACTTGCTTGATAACCACCTGGACCTGTGGTCCCTCCTACTCCATCCGCAAAATATTCAACATACATAGAAAGTGATTCTACATAAACCAATACCGTCCCACCATAAATATCTAAATAAATTGGTACTTTTCGGTCAACTGCTTTGTCTTGTCCAAAAAGTTCCTGATAAATTCTATCTACTGTTTCTACTTGATAACCATACTGGTATTGCATAGGTATGGAAAGATTCGTTTCTTGTTCCTGTAAAAAACAAGCACTTTTTCTACCATCTTCCAGTTCATCTTGTAATTCGACTTCACTACAAGTTATAAATTCTCGCTCTTGTTGTGGTAAATTTTTACCAACCAGTTGCATTTTAATCTCTTCTTGAGTATCTTCTATATGAAAATCATCGAGTGCATTTTTAAGAACATTATTTCCAGATTGAGAAACATCTGTATAATACCAATAACGAAGCCAACTCTTATCTTTTTCTTTGTATGTATTCGGTACAACTTTGCTATAAAGATTTTGTACAAGCCGACTCGTAACGGAAAGCGCTTCTTCCTTCTTTTCTTTGGATGCATCCTCTTTTTTCTCTATAGGTTGTTCTCTAAGTAATTGATCATAAAGAATATACCCACCTAAACATGCAATCACCAAACATAAAAGAACAATCACCACTGTTTTTCCCGTTGATTTTGGTTTTAAAGATTGTTTCATTTTATCAACTCCTCATGTTTAGTTTAACAAAAAAGAACTGCTTTATGAACAAAGCAGCCCTATTTCTTTGTAAACTCTGTAAAATTTACCTTTTTATTCTTGTATTCCTACTCCTAAATCATAGAAAGACCCTTCTTTTGTAGCACCAATCGTCGTAATCCAACCACTTCCATTGGAAGCAGAAACTTTGTAAAATTGTATGACATCTTTTGCGCTTGGTACCATACCACTACTTTCGAAATGAACCGTTGCTGCGTTATTACCACTATAGTTAAGCACATACCAAGAATTACCTTGCGCATCCGTTTTTCGAACAAACATAGGCGTATATTCAACAGTTCCATCTTCCATCAAATAAAATAAGGTAATTCCATTCGCAGCCTGTCCTAAATCTCCGATAAATACTTGTTGGACTTTCTTGGTAAATCCTGTAATTTGATAAGATTCTATCGTTTGAGAACAGGTGCCTCCTCCATAAACTACACTACTTACAATTGAACAAAAAGTATTCCAATCAATGTTTAAAGTAATACTTGTTTGTTCAGGATTGATTGTCATAGAAAGTCCATATTTCCCTTCCTCTTGGGTGGGACTACTATAAGTAACACCCGGATTATTTAGACAGAGGGAAAGATTGAGTGCTTTTGGCGCACTACTTTCTTCTGTAGCACTTTCTAAAGGTTCACTATTCTCTTTTTCTGTTTCCTTCTTTTTCTCTGCCTTCTTTTCTTCTTGTTCTACATCACTTGAAAAAAGAAGTTTATGATCATATGCAATATACCCAACTAATCCTAAAATAAGCAATAAAAGGCAAACAATCAGTATAGTATATTTTTTCTTTTCGCCTTTTGCTTCTACATTTTCTTTTTCTTCCATTTTTATCCTTCTTTCTAGTTTTACATTACCTATTTTCCTGTTAAATGTAAAGACTACACCCACAGTTCTTTTGTAAATCTATGTAAACTAAAAACAGCACAAAGCTGTTTATCCAAACAAATAGGTAAATAGAAGTAGGATAACTCCTAAGATAAGTCCATAATTGGTAAGGGCCCTATTCTTACTTTTCTTAACTCTTGGCCAAAGTTCAAAGACAAGTAGATATAGAAGCATCCCGATTGTAAGGGAGAAAATACAACCAATTAAGAAAGGACTTAGTGTTTTTATCTTTAGGAAGAAAAGAAAGAGTCCTCCTAAGAAAGAAGCAAAGGAAAGAAGTAAAACAGCAAGAAACGATTTCCCTTCTTTCTGGTCTGTTTGGTAAAAAGTAGACGTTACAATCATTCCGAGTGGAATATTATGTAGTCCAATTCCAAGACTCATAATGGCACCTGTTGTAACATCTTTATACGTGGCAAGATAGACAACCATTCCTTCAATCAGGTTGTGAAGAAAAAGCGCAGCCACAGATAAAATACCAATATGTGCAATGCTTTTCTTTTCTTCTTCTTGAGTCATTTTACTATGGTGATGATCTGGAACAAAATTATCAAGGACTTTCAAAAGCAAGACACCCAAGCATCCAAAAATTAAGAATGCCCAAATGTTTTTTAGTTTTAAATAAGCAATAGATTCTGGAAGTAATTCTGTGAAAATCAGCATCACAAGAAGTGAGAAAGCAAGGCCCATCACAAAGTCAATAATCTGATGCTGTTTTTTAGTAAGAATGGCAAGCAGTGCGCCAATTCCAATAAATATTCCAAGTAAAAGTGTCATGATAAGTGCGATCGTTTTTTGATTCATAATTTCCCTCATTTCCTAAAAGAATAGTGTCCAAAGAAGAACAATGATTGCTAAGATGGTGCGATAATACATAAAAATTTTGAAATCATGTTGCTTTAGATATTTTAATAAAAATTGAATGCAGAAAAGTCCAATGACAAAGGAGGTTCCTACTCCAATAATAAAGATGGATAAATGATTGACTATGGCAGCGATGGTTCCTTTTTTAAGAAGCTGTAAGACAACCGCTCCACAGACAACCGGTGCGGAAAGGTAAAACGAAAACTTGGCAGCATCTTCCCTTTTCATTTGTAAACCTCTTGCACAAGCAATGGTTGTACCACTCCTTGAAAATCCAGGGATTAAGGCAAAGACTTGACTACAACCAATCAGAAAAGCATCTTTTAACGTCATTTGTTCTAAAGTTTTCTTCTGTTTACTTTTCTTATCTATGACATAGATGAAAACGCCCATTCCAAAAAGAGCAAGGGCAATCAAAACAAAATTGCTTCTTAATGCATCTTCAATCACATCTTCAAAAAGAACCCCTACAATTGCGGCTGGAATGGTTGCGGCAAGAAGGTACCAAAGCATCTTTCCTTCCTTATCTTTTACTCCTTTTGTAACACCCTGAATAAACATTGTCCAAAAATCATGAAAGAAAAAGACAAGAATAGCAAGCAGAGTTCCTAAATGTAGAGCAATATCAAAACTTAACTCCAAATTTTTTCCCATAGCAATACCAATTCCAAATAAATCTCTAAAAATAATTAAATGGGCACTGGATGAAATCGGTAAAAACTCTGCGATTCCTTGAATAAAGCCTAAAATAAATACTTGAAATAGCATCTTATTCTCCTCCTAAACGTAGGCCTATCAAAAGTCCTACTAACAAAAGAATAGCACCCACTAAAACTTCCCCTACCGCTACTTGAATCGGAAAAACAGCAAACAAGAGTGTTACAATAGATGCGGAAACAAAACCTAAGACACCATAATAAGTTTTGGTCTCAAATCGTGCAAATAAAAACTCCAACAATTTGGCAATGGCGACAATACCTACCACAATTCCAAGTCCAAATGGAAGTAAAATGAGAAGTGCTTGTCCTAAATTTTTAAAGTGTGTTAGCTGTTCAATGGTTTTTAAAATTGGATAGTAATACCCCAAAAGAAGTAACACCATAGAGCCTGAAACACCAGGAATTACCATGGTTGCAGCTGCAATCATTCCAACAAAGAAAAGAAGCACATATCCAAGCACATCCATCTTGGCAAAAGAAACTCCACTTCCATTTTGTTGAAAGAGTCCTAATAAAATCACAAAAGCAAACGTCAAAAAGAAAATGAGAAAATTCGAAACACTTTTTTTCTTGGTTTGAATTTTTTTAGTTAAAAGAGGAATTCCTCCTAAAATTAAGCCAATGAAGAAGAAGTTGGTGGCAAAAGGAAAGTTTTTAAGGCTACTTGAAAGTACTTTACTTCCAAACAAAATGGAAAGACCGGCACCAATCAAAAGTGGCAGTAAAAATGCCATATTTTTCTTAAAGTTTTTAAAGAAATGGCTGATGGTGCCAATCAATTTCTCATAGATTCCAAGCGTTAAAGCAAGGGTTCCTCCACTAACACCTGGAATTAAATTGGCAATTCCCACAAAAAATCCTTTAATAACGAGGGTCAATTTTTCTTTCATATCTATATCCTTTCTATTTCTTACTATATTCATTATAGCATACTATTTTTCAATCACATCCATTAAAAGTGGAATGGCATGTTTTTTTCTAGATACGCAATCTTTCATATAGCTACCTTCTTGCATGGTATCAACGCCATACGCAAGGGCCATGATATCTTCTGCTTTTCGGTTAAATAAAAGATACGAACCATTTTTTAAAATATCTGTAATATATAGGGCAACAAAGCGATATTGATTGGCTTCTTGAACTTCATCTAACACATCTAAATAAGCCTCCATATCTTTTTCTATTTCAGAGAAATTCGTCGTAAAGAACTGCCCTACACCAAAGGTTTGCCCATCTACTGTATACAGTTTGAAATCATTATAAAGTACATCTTCTTTGCTCATTCCTTTTAAAGAAGTTCCTGCTTTTAAAAGTGAAAGTCCATAGTCCTGGTATGAAACACCTGCAATTTTTTCTAAAGCTTGTACTGCTTTTCTATCATATTCTGTAGCGGTAGGACTTTTTAAAATCAAGGTGTCTGATAAAATTCCAGAAAGAAGCATTCCGGCCATTTTCTTAGGAATGTCTACTTGATTTTCTAAATAAAGCTGATAGATGATGGTACAAGTACTTCCCACTGCCATATTCCGAAAGTTCACAGGGAAATTGGTGGTTAAGTTTCCTAAATTATGATGGTCAATCACTTCTAAAATTTCTGCTTCTTCAATCCCTTCTGCGCTTTGCGCCTTTTCGTTGTGATCCACTAATATCACTTTTTTGGGTTGTTTCTCATTGAGGTCCGTAATACGAAGAAGTCCTAAACATCTCTTTTTGTAATCGACAACCGGATAATTGGTATGTCTTAACTTTCGATTTACTTCCAAAATATCGCCCACATACTCTGTCTCATCAAAACAAATGGCATCCTCCGTTTCCGTTAAAACCGTAGAAATATAGTTACTTAAAGCAATAAGGCGCGCAACATGATACGTATCATAACTGGTTCTTATTATATTTACTTTCTTTTCTTGGGCAAGACGAATGTGTTCTTCTTTGATTTGTCCATCTCCAACTACAATTAACAGTTGTACCGATGAGAAAAGTGCATATTCGATGACACTATGCCTGTCTCCTACAATTAAAATGTCATTGGGAGAAAGAGAAATGTTATTGATAAATGTCGTACTTCGGTAGGAAGCTACCAAAAGATTTCCATCTATTTCTTCTTGGGCGTGAACAATTTCTTCCCCTTTTAATACAGAAAGAATATTATGATAGGAGGTTTTTAATTGGCGTGCTTCTTGATTAATAAAACTATACGCCAAATCTTTCATCGTAATAATTCCTAAAAATTTTTCTTTGAAATCGACAACAGGAACTCCCGTTAAGCCTTGTTCTAACATGGCTAAGTAAGCTTGATAAATGGAAGCATTTTGCGGTAAGAAAAATTTTCTATGATAGCCTGTATCTTTCAGTTGTAACTTGACATCATTTAAATAAGGGGGTTCCGCCACTTGAAACGTAGCAAGTGCAAACTTGGTTTCTTTGTTAATTGCACTTAAAATTCTAGCTTCTGCATGCATGCCAAGTTGCTGTTTCAAATACGCAAGGGCAATACAAGAGGCGACTGAATCTGTATCTGGTTTTCGATGTCCAAAAATATATACCTTTTCCATAGATTCACTTCTTTCTACATTGCCAAAAGTATAGCATACTTCCTAAAAAAAAGAAATGTTTCAAAAATTTCTTTTCTCGATTTAACAGCATTAGACAACACCTAAATATTCTTCTAGTGTGATGCCTCTTTCAAAAATTTCTTGGGCAGCTGCTATACCAACATAGCGAACATGCCAAGGCTCATATTGGTAGCCAGTGATTGCTTCTTTTCCTTTTAAATAACGAAGAATAAATCCAAAGCGATGGGCATTTTCAGCAAGCCACTTTCCACTTGGAGTTTCTCCAAAGTCATTGTCAATTGCCCCAATATCAAAGGCAAGTCCTGTCTGATGTTCTGATTGTCCTGGTTTTGCAGAATACGTATTGGCAAGGGCCTCTCCATCTCTTGCGACATAATTGTTATAAAGTACTTCTTGGGTTTGATAAGAGCGATACCCTGATAAAAGAGGAAGGGAATATCCCGCCTGACTTGCTTCTTCCTGCAGGCGAGTTAAAGCACTTCTTGCTTCTTGGTTCACGCCAGGTGCATAATCCCTAGAAAGATGATAGGTTTTGTTGACAAGCAAAATGCCTCTAATATAGGTACACTCACTTGAATTGGAAGTTTGTATAACTTTAGGAACTTCCTTTTCTACCACGGTAACTTTTCGTATTTTTTTCGCTTTGTTAGAAGAAGAATCTTGAACTTCATAAAGAATTTCATAGGTTCCTGGTGTTTCCTTATCTACGGTTGATGTTACATGCACTTTCTTTGTAATGTCCCCATCATAATTATCGGTGGCTTGGTACCCTTCTTCCTGATAGTCATCCCCTACAAAAAGAGTCACCTCTTCTTGACCTGATAAAGTAATCGTAGGTGCTTTTCGATCTACTACAATCACTTTTCTTTGTAAGCTTTTTTCAAAGAAAAAATACTTGGCTTGATAGGTCATCACATAAGTTCCTACTTTTTTCGAATTGACCTTTCCTTTTTGGTTAATTTTTTCTAAATTCATCCCAAGCACTTTTGCATGGGCTCCTTTTTCTTTATATTTTTCAAATACATCAAGCGTGATTTCTTTTTTTCCATAGAGCTTTATGGTCAAGGTGTTTCCTACAACGAGCAAAAAAAGACCTGTTCCTAGAAGAAAAACCAATCCAATAGAAATTCCTATGATTTTCTTTTTACTCAACTGTTCCTTTTTGTGCTCCATTGTAATCATCCTTTTATTTCTTATAACTTTATTGTAACATCTTTCCGCATCTTATACAAACAATTTAAAAAATGGAAGCAAAAAAAAGAAGAGAACCTCTTCAAGAAATCCTCTTTTATTTTAATTTTTGAATGATAATCGATACCACGGGGCTTGTCACAGAAGCATCTGTTTTTAAGGAAGCAGTCGAAGGGCTTTCTACCACAATGGGTAGTTTTCCTAAATTGGTAAGTTGACACCATGCTTTATCGAAAGAAAAAGAAATAACGCCTTGTCCTACTACCACAGTTGGTGTTTTGCCATTTCCCCAAGTAGAAGTTCCTATATAAACGGTTGGATCTCCCACTTTCTTAAATCCAATTGAAATTAGATTGTCATCTGTTTTAGAACTTGTGGAAGCATTCGTCCGTACAACAGCCATAAAATCAATTTTATAAGTTCCCTTCTTATAAAATACGATGGTATTGTTTTCACTATTCATATAAAAATTGTTATCCGTATCTAACGTGGTACTTGCAAGAGGCAAGTTTTCATCGGATTCAATGACTTTGCTTCCTCCTTGTAAATCATCAACTGTCGTAAGAAAAACAGCAACTGGAATTGCAAGCGTACCAGGATCTCCCTTCTCGCCTTTTGGACCTTGTATTCCCTGTTTTCCTTGTGGACCTATAGGTCCTTGTTCTCCCTTTGGACCCCTTATAAGACCAACGTTAACCCACTCATTTTCTTCTTCGGACCAAACATAAAGGTAGTCTCCCACAAGATAGGCCTGTCCTATACTTC
>CANQVB010000014.1 GCA_947627225.1 uncultured Bacilli bacterium | reverse complement strand
AAAAGGGAACAATGGAAAAGTAGTAGAAGGAACTATTAAAGATTTAACCAACTTTGTAGTAGGAGAACCTTTGGAAGCAGGAGGAAAAGTAACCTATCAATTAAGATTATGGTTAGATGAGAAGACACCCAATAGTGAAATGGGGAAAACCTATCAAAGTAAAGTAGCTGTTTATTCAAGTCAATTACAAGGAGAACTTGCAACAAGTAAATTAATGAGAGAGTATTTAAATAGTAAAAGTTATGAAGAAAGCAGTGAAACAGAAAGAAAGAATATGTATGAATTTAGTCATGAAGCAGGTATTCAACAAGCAGGATGGACGGAAGAAGAACTAAAAGATTATAGGTACATAGGAAAAGACCCAAATAACTATGTAAGGTTCAATAATGAAACATGGAGAATGATAGGGATTTTTACAGTAGAAGATGGAAATGGAAAGAAAGAGAAAAGAATTAAACTAATACGGAAAGACCCTTTAAGAACAAGTGATGAATCTAACATAAGTTGGGACAACAAACCAAGCGGGACAGGTTCCTCAGAGTCACACTTAGGAAGTAATGACTGGACAGATGCAAGGCTTATGATGATATTAAATCCAGGATATGAAGAAAATACACTCGCATCAGGTGGAAAAGGAAGTCTTTATTGGAACCGTCAAAGTGGAAAGTGCCCCTATGGTGAAAACAATGGAACAAAAGCATGTGATTTTAGGACTACAGGATTAAATGAAGAAGCAAGAAAGATGATAGGGAATACAAAATGGTATTTAGGGGGAACGGATGGCGATTATACAACATCAGATAAAACAGCAGAGAAATTTTATGGATATGAACGAGAAACGGCAGTATATGGAAGCCATAAAACAAATTGGATAGGAAAAGTTGGTTTAATGTATCCATCTGATTATGGATATGCGACAGGAGGAGGAAGTACAATAAGTAGAGAAAATTGTTTAGCGAAAGAACTAACAAACTGGAGTAGTGCAGCAGACTGTTATACAAACGATTGGTTATATGACAGTAGTCACCATCAATGGACCATAACTCCGTATCCGGACCAACCTAACATCGTGTTCATATTCACATATCAAGGAGGTTTCTTCCGTGATGGTGGGCACTTCACGTACGTAGCTGTCCGTCCCGTTGTATATCTAGCATCTAATATCAGACTCTTCCAAGGTACAGGGACAAGTAGTGAACCATTTGTTTTTGGAGAATAAAGAAAAAGCTCTAGGGTTTCCAAGACCAAAGTGTTATAAGAGATTTAAAAATGAGAAAATGACTTGATATGTTCTACAGATTTATAGATGGATTAAGCTCCATCTTTTTGTTTGTCAAGCTTTTTCTTTCATGATAAGATAGGATAGAAAGAAGGATTCATATATGTTAGTTGCAAAAGATTGGAAAGAATATACCTTAGTAGATGCTGCAAATGGAGAAAAACTAGAAAAGTGGAACAATATTTGGTTATTGAGACCTGATCCACAAATTATTTGGGATAGTCGCAATTTAAAAGAAGAATACAAGAAGGAAATTTGTGCCCATTATCATAGAAGTAGTCAAGGAGGAGGATACTGGGAGACGATGAGAGAGGTTCCTTCTTCTTGGGAAGTACACTACAAACATTTAACTTTTTTAGTAGGACAAATGGGTTTTAAACATACAGGGCTTTTTCCAGAACAAGCTGTCAATTGGGATTTTATGATGGAAAAAATTGAGCAAGCCAAAAGACCAATTAAAGTCTTAAACTTGTTTGCTTATACAGGCGGTGCGACAGTCGCTTGTCTTTCGAAGGGTGCATCTGTTGTACACGTTGACTCTTCAAGAGGAATGGTTGATTGGTGTAAGAAAAATGTAGAAGCCTCAGGTCTTAAAGATGCGCCTGTTCGCTATCTTGTTGATGATGTAGTCAAGTTTGTAGCGCGTGAAATTCGAAGGGGAAATACGTATGATGCCATTATTATGGATCCACCTAGTTATGGAAGAGGCGCCAATAAAGAAGTGTGGAATCTTGAAAAAGATTTGTCTCATCTTGTAGAACTTTCTACAAAACTCCTCAGTGAAAAGCCGCTTTTCTTTCTAATCAATGCCTATACAACTGGAATGAGTCCAACAGTCCTTTCGAATTTATTAACAGAAGTTGTGAATAAAAAGCATAAAGGGAAAGTCTCTTGTGGAGAAGTAGGACTTCCAATTCAAAAAACAGGTTATATCCTTCCTTGTGGTATTTATGGACGGTGGGAAGCATGCGATTAGAAATTCTCTATGAAGATAACCATATATTAGTTGCAGTGAAAGAAGCAGGGATTTTAAGTCAGAGTGATGGAAGCAAACATGCGGATATGCTTACGCTTGGAAAAGAGTATCTCAAAGAAAAATACCAAAAAAAAGGCAATGTCTATTTGGGACTTGTGCATCGCTTAGATCAACCAACACGTGGGGTTATGGTTTTTGCCAAAACCTCGAAGGCAGCATCCCGTCTTTCAGAACAGATAAGAAAACATGAATTTCAAAAAATTTACCTTTTGATTTGTCATGGAAAATTGGAAAAGAAAAGTGGAGAGATGAAGGACTTCTTACAAAAGGAAGAAGATAAGGTGATTGTTTCTAAAAAGGAAGGAAAGGAAGCCATGTTAACCTATGAAGTTCTTTCCTATTTAGAAGAAGAAAATCTTTCTTTGGTAAGAGTAAACCTGAAAACAGGAAGAAAACATCAAATTAGAGTTCAGTTTGCCGTAAGAAATCATCCTATTTTAGGGGATCATCGTTATGGAAATTGTGAAAAGATGGATTTATGCCTTTTAGCACAAGAAATTTCCTTTCTTCATCCAACTAAAAAAGAAAGGATGACCTTTCAAATAGAACCTTCTAAAAAAGCCCCTTGGACATACTTTACAACGTAAAATTTTGTCAAGAAAAAAATAGATTTGCAAAATAGGTCTTTTTTTGCTATCATTGAGATAGTATAAAAATAAGGGAGATGGACGTATGATATTAGATTTAGATTTATCATGGTTTACGACAATTCCTGGAATGTTAATTACAGGAGGCGTATTATTATTAGTCATTGCGTTAATTATCTTTATCGCAACGAGTAAAAAAGGAAAGAAAGGACAAGAAGCATCCGTAGAACAAGCTGCCCCAGCAGCACCTACGGTACCACAGGAACAAATGGTAGCACCAGCAGCTATTGAACAGCCAGTTGTAACACCAACAGTTGTAGAAACACCAACGGTTGCACCTGCTCCCGTAGAACAACAGGAGCCAAGTGTGTTTACGAATCCGATTCCAACGACAATCGAAACACCAACGGTTTCTAGTCAAGAAATAACACCAACTTCAATCATGGAAACACCTGCACCAGTGGAAGTAGCTCCAGCTACACCTATACCAGCAAATCCTGTAGAGGTAAGCCCTGTTGTGCAAGATAACTTGGCAAGCACCCCTATGCCAGAAATGAACCCCGTTGAAAGCACTGCTTTCCAAGCACCACCTATTGAAGAACCAAAAATGAGTGAAGCACCTATAGAAAATCCGGCTCCAGTAGAAACTGTGTCTCAGGATACGATTGTAATGCCAGAAGTTAAAATTGTAGAACCTACACCTACCGTAGAAACTACGTCAGCTCCACAACAAGAAGTCATGCAAGAACCAAGTGCAAGTACCGTAGAAAGTCAGATCCCAACAGAAGAGGAAAGAAATGTTCCAATTTATGGTGGCGTAAGTTCTGTGATTCCAAATATTGATGTAAATCCACAAGGAGAAAGACCCATTTATGGTGGTGCTAATCCATTAGAAAATACACAAAGTGTTCCTATTGTTTCTAATCTAGATGCACAGCCAACAACAGTAGAACCAGTTGTAGAGAATACAATTACACCACAAGAAAGTGTTCCTACACCAACAGATGTAGTGGTAGAAGCACCAACGCCTGTTGCGGAAACACCTATTTCACCAGCACCACAGGAAGTAGCTCCAGCTGTGGCACCAGTAGAGCCAGCACAAGAAGTTGTACCGAGGAGTGTAGCAACGCCGACCCCTGTTGTTGAAACGCCTGCGGTACCAACACCAGTCCAAGAGGCAACACCACAAGCCGTTGGTGCAGGAGCACAACCAGAAAGCTTATTTTAAGAAATCTCCTATCGAAAGATAGGTCTTTTTTTTTGGCATTCCTCATAAAGTAGATTAGACATAAAGAAAGGAATGATAAAAATATGGAAACACTTAAGGTGTCATCAAAATCAAATCCAAATTCAGTCGCAGGAGCACTCGCTAATGTGTTTAGAGAGAAGGGAAGTGTTGAAATTCAAGCTGTTGGCGCAGGCGCACTCAATCAAGCCATTAAAGCCATTGCAATTGCAAGAGGATTTTTAGCCCCTTCTGGAAATAATCTTGTCTGTATTCCAGCTTTCACAGATATTGCCATTGATGGAGAAGAACGAACTGCTATTAAATTAATTGTCGAAGCAAAATAGGAAAAGTCAATTGACAAAGCATGAAAAAAAGGATATGATGTAAGCAAATCAGTGATTAGGACTAATAATAGGATTTCTTTTCAAAGAGAATTCGTGGTTGGTGCAAACGATGAAAAGTGCTTATTTATCTACCCTATAGATGACTTCTAAAGTCCGGATGCATGTCCGTTATAAAAAGAAAGAGAAAAAAAGGATGGTACCGTAGAAATATCTACTCCTTGGTATAGTCCTTTTTGTTTGTTTAGAAAGGAAAAAGAAAAAGATGATTGATATTGTACTTATTCGAGAAGACAAAGAAAAAGTTAAAGAAAACATTAAAAAGAAGTTTCAGGATGAGAAATTACCTCTTGTAGATGAAATTTATGATTTAGATATTGAATATCGCAAAACGAAACAAAAAATGGATGAAGCACGCGCTACCAAGAATAAGTTAAGTGATGAAATTGGTGCCTTGATGCGAGAAGGCAAAAAAGAAGAGGCCATGAAGATTAAAGAAGAAGTCTCTAAAAGAGGGGATGAAATCAATGCTTTGACTGAAAAAGAAGCAGAACTTAGTGAAGAAATTCATAAGAAAATGATGGTCATTCCAAATATGATCGCAGAAGATGTTCCCATTGGTGAAGATGATACAAAAAATGTGGAAAAAGAAAGATTTGGAGAGGCCAAAGTTCCAACCTATGAAATTCCATATCATGCAGATATTCTAGAAGCTATGGGTGGTCTTGATAAAGATGCCAGTGGTAGAACGAGTGGAAATGGATTTTACTACTTGATGGGAGATGCGGCACGCCTTTCTAGTGCAATGTTATCTTATGCAAGAGATTTTATGATAGAAAAAGGGTTTACTTACTGTATTCCACCTTTTATGATTCGAAGTGATGTGGTAACGGGTGTGATGTCCTTTCAAGAAATGGATGCCATGATGTATAAAATTGAAGGAGAAGATCTTTATTTGATTGGAACCAGTGAACATTCTATGATTGGAAAATTTAAAGACCAAGTGATTAAAAGAGAGAGTCTTCCCATTACGATGACATCTTATTCGCCATGCTTTCGGAAGGAAGTAGGTGCCCACGGTATTGAAGAACGTGGAATTTACAGGGTACATCAATTTGAAAAGCAAGAAATGATTGTCATCTGTGAACCAGAACAGTCAGATGAATGGTATGAAAAGATGTGGCGCTATAGCGTAGAACTTTTTAGAAGTTTAGATATTCCAGTAAGACAACTTGTATGTTGTAGTGGTGATTTGGCAGATTTAAAGTATAAATCTTGTGATATTGAAGCTTGGAGCCCAAGACAACAAAAATACTTTGAAGTTTGTAGTTGTTCTAACCTTACAGATGCTCAAGCAAGACGTCTTGGAATTCGTGCCAAAGGGGAAAAAGGAAATTATTTTCTACACACCCTCAACAATACAGTCCTCGCATCGACCCGTGCCTTGATTGCTCTTTTAGAGAATAACTACCAAGAAGATGGAAGTATCAAAATTCCAAAAGTACTACAACCTTACATAGGTGGAAAGACGAAAATCGATATTAAATAGAAAAAGAAGCTAAAGAAGCTAGGCTTCTTTTTAGTTTACAGTAAAAAACGACAAATTGAAGCAAAAATCTTGACTGGGGGGGGGTTGCTTATAGTAGACTCTAAGAAGAATAGAGTAGTTTACTACGTAAGGAAAGAGGTATTGAAATATGGGATTTATTAAAGCATTTACAGGAGCATTAGGTGGTACATTCGCAGACCAATGGAAAGATTTTTATGCACCTAAACAGGGTGTACCAGCAACTGCAGGTATTTTTCCAGCAGTTTTACAAGGCACAAATGCTGGAAGAGGTGAGAATACAAAAGGTTCTCAAAATATTATCACAAATGGAAGTAAAATTGTAGTGCCAGAAGGAACGGCTTTAATTACACTTCAAGATGGACAAATTACAGGGCTCATTACAGAACCAGGTGGTTATGAATTTAAGTCGGATGATGTAAATTCAAAATCGATGTTCGCAGGAGATGGCATTTTATCTTCTACTTTGGGACAATCTTGGGAACGTTTTAAATTTGGAGGACAGCCAGGTTCTCAACAGGTAGCATTATATGTCAATTTAAAGGAAATTCCAAATAATAAATTTGGAACACAAGAAAAAATAAGATTTTTTGATTCTTATCTAAATGCACAAGTAGCTGTGATTGCAAGAGGTAGTTATACACTGAAAATCGTAGATCCGCTCCTATTTTTGAAAAACTGTGTTCCAGCACAATATTTACAGCCGGATGCACCTATTTTTGATTTTCAAGATATGAATAATGATACAGGAACGCAACTCTTTAATGAAGTCATCGGTTGTTTACAACCTGCATTATCAAATTATACAAGCGATGCAGAAAGACAAAATAGTATTATAAAAGTACAAGGGGATCAGCTGGGATTTGCAAAGACACTTTCAGAAGTAGTAGAAAGTGAATATCAATGGAAAAGTGGAAGAGGGTTAGAAATAGTAAAAGTTGCTATGACTGGCCTTGATTATGATGAAACTACGCAAAAATTAGTAGATAGAGTTGCTGAAGCAGATGCATTTACAGGTTCTAGAGGAAATACGTTCATGCAAATGTCTGCAGCAAAAGGAATTCAAGCAGCAGGAGAAAATGGAGGAGGAGCGGCTATGGCTTTCATGGGAATGGGAATGCAAGCTGCTGGTGGAATGATGGGGGCTGTACAACAACCAACTTCATTGCCAGTACAACAACCTATTCAACCACAATCACAACCACAACAGCAAACACCAAATCCCCAACCTTCACAATCTCCACAAGAAAAATTATTAGAAATGAAAAAACTACTGGATGCTGGAGCAATCACGCAAGAAGATTATGATAAAGTGAAAGCTCAAATTTTAGGAGTCTAGTATGCAACAGGATTTGCAAACTAATCCTAATCAACAAATGGAAAATGCAACCACTACCATTGTTCAAACAGACGTGGGTGCGAAAGATGGACAAAATAAATGTCCCAAATGTGGTGCAACGGATATTTCATTAAATACTTCCAATGGAAAATTGCGGTGTAACTTTTGTAGGCATGAATTTGAACCAGAAAAAGTAGAAGGTTTAGAAACAGATATCAGCAAGTTACAAGGACAAATCATCGGTTCGGGTGCAACCAACATCGTTGCAGATACAAATGATGTGATTACGTTTAAATGTAGTAGTTGTGGTGCCGAAGTTGTGATGGATACCAGTGAAACAACGACTGCAAGATGTCACTGGTGTAGGAGTGTACTTTCCGTGAATCAACAGATTCCAAATGGAAGTATACCAGATGTTGTATTACCTTTTGGCATTCCAAAAGAAGAAGCAAAGAAACAAATTGAAGCATTCGTTTCCAAGAGAAAATTTTTTGCACATCCCAAATTTAAAGAAGAATTTACAACAGAAAATATAATGGGTGTTTATTTTCCTTATATGTTGGTTGATATCAATGCACATGCTTTTTTCTGTGGAGAAGGAGAGCATCAAACTGCAAAATATTTTCGTGGAAATGGCGAGCAACAAAGAGCCTACTATGATGCAGATTTATATCATGTGGAACGAGAATTTGACATTGCGATTCAGGGACTATCTGTAGAATCGAATTTGGATAAACTAAACAATTCTCAAGAAAAAACAAACAACGTCATCAATGCGATTATGCCTTTTGATGTTGAAAACTGTGTCAAATATAATGCCAATTATTTAAAAGGGTATACTTCAGAAAAAAGAGATGTCAACGTGGATCAATTAAGAACACTTGTAGATACACAAGCGAAAGATATTGTAAGATTTGCTGCGAATGAAACCCTTACACAATATGATCGAGGGGTTGCCTGGTCAAATGAACAAGTCGATATGAAAGGACAACAATGGCAAGCTGCTTACTTACCTGTTTGGCTCTATAGCTACCAACAAGTAAAAGGTGAACATAAAATTCTACATTATGTCGCAGTGAATGCAAGAACAAAGGAGACAATGGGAAGTGTTCCGCTTCACATGCCTAAATTACTTGGAATCTCATGTCTCGTTGAAATACTTGGTATCATTGCCATGTTTTTCATAAATTTTGATTCCAATTGGCTCTTCTTATTGGTAGGATTTCTTTATTTTTTCATCATGTTTATGAAATATCGCAATGCGAATGCTAGACACACCTACGAACTAGAAACCAAAAAGAATATAGGAAACTTAAAAGAAGTGGATCAATTGATACAATCTAAAACGGGACTTACAAGTTCTAAGATGGAAGGGGCAAATAATGAGCGCGTCAATGGAACGAAAGGGAATTTACTGAATGCACTTACGGGTGAACAAGTTGGTAATTTTGTAGTAGATGCTGTAACAAATACGAGCCCACTTGCAAGTTTTGTGAAAGAAAATATAGAAAACAAAGGAGATAATAAGCAATGAAATGTTTTAAATGTGGTGGAGAAAATCAAGAAAATGCAACGTTTTGCATACAGTGTGGTGCAAATTTAAGGGAAGTGCAAAATGAAAATGCCTTCTTGCAAACGGAGAGTATACAACAGTCCCCTCCAATAAACATCCCAAATAATACGATGCAAACAACGATGCCAAATCAGCCCATGCCATCCCCTTCGGTAAGTAAATTGAATTACCCTATGTATATGCTTGCCATCCTATTAAAACCAATTCGTTCTTTTCAAGAGGAAGAAGAAAAATTCACCTCTCCTAAAACTGCTTTTCTGTTAAGTCTTTTTATGGTGATTTTCATGACAATAGCAAGTTTGATTCAAACCATTTTCCAAACAGTAAGGGTTGCTAGTTTTAGTCTTAGTAGTGGATATACAACTACTTTTCAATGGGAAAATTTAAAGAATCTCAATTGGTTTACCGTGATTGGAAAAGATTTCTTAATTGCAGCCGGTCTTCTTTTTGCCATTGCAGGTGTATTCTATTTGGGAAGTTTTCTTGTAAAAAAACAATTTAACTTTCTAAAATCTTTGGCAATTACAGCTACTGCTATTTTTCCTTTTATCGTGTTAGGACTTTTTCTTTCCCCAATTTTTGGTATGATTTGGAGTCCTTTGGGTCTTGTTTTGACTGTAATTTCTATATTTGATTCCTTTCTGATTCTCTTTGAACTTATGAATAGAGCCTTACAATTGGAAGGAGATATAAAAGTTTATTTTAATGTTGCTTGCTTTAGTATTTTAATCATTGCAGGATATTATATCTATATAAATTTAATTTTAAATCCAGTGGCAACTGGAATGGATCAAATAATGGAGATGTTTCAATAATGAATAATCATCATGAAACGAATGGAAACTTTTTCCCACAAGAATCCTTGCACGCATCTTTTTCTCAAGAATCACAAACCCAAGAAGGAGATATTTTTCATAAAAAGAAAAGATGGATTCTTTTTGGTAGTTTAGTTCTTGTGGGTATCCTTCTGATTGTCCTTGGAAATTTGTTTTCAGAAAATGATTCTAAGGAACAACAACAGTTGGCAGATATGTTTAGTAAGAATGCGCTCATTTGGGTTCAGCAAGAAGAAAAATATGGCTGCATTGATAGCAAAGGCCAATTTGTACTTCCTGCAAAATATGACTCTTTTACCCCTTTTTACGGAGATTATGCCAAAGTTTTATTAACAACAAAGGAAAATGGAGTTACCAAACAAGAGTACCAGGTCATTGATAAAAAAGGAAATCCTAAATTTTCTGCTACCTATGATGGGGACATTAAATATTATGAGGCAAGTGGGGTTTGGGTGATTCATGGAAGTCTTTATGATGCAAATTTAAAAAAATTAACCAACGATGACATCCAAATTAATGCTGAAAAATCTGGATATTTTATATGGGATTCCAAAGATAGAACAAAAGCAGGAATTGTAACAGCAACTGGAAAAATAAGTTATACATATACATTTTCGAATGGTGAAAATTATTTAGGATTTACTCCGTCAAACAGTAGTATGTATAATACACTAAAACAAAATTATTGTGTAGTAAACGTCAGAAAAAATTTAGAAGATGAAAGATATGCGATTGTAAATTGTGATACAGGAAAAACAGTTTACGATTATACAAACCAATCTATTTCTCCGAATGTCAATAATATTTTCAAAGTTTATGATAAGAATAATAGATATAACGTACAATCCATTTTATACATTCAAGATGATAAAATTTTCTATCAAACCTCAGATAAAAATATTGATTTATTCTATAATACGATTTCAAATTATATTCAAATTAGAGACAATAGTAAGGACTATAATTCTCAATATTCTTACCTTGATGTAACAACAGGAAAAATTTCGAAAACAAAACCTTCTTCAGCGGATGATATTACAGTTGATTTAAATGAATGGGAAAAATTTGCCAAAGTAAAGAAATTTAATTGTGGTTCTTCTTATGGATTGATAAGTGGAGATACTATAAAGCTTTCTTGTGAATGGGATAATATAGAATATTTTGGTATGACAATCTATCAATATCTAAGCAAACAAGGAAAAGAGTATGTTCTAGTCCAAAAGGGTGGAAAAACGTATTTAATGAATTTGAAGGGTAGAAAAAAAGTCGCCGAATTTAATTCCGATTCTATTAATACAGATAAAAACAGTTCTTTTATCTCTTATCTAGATAAAGAAGCAAAAGAATATGTATTTTATAATTTGATTACCGGAAAGTCTACGAGGATAGATGGAAATGGAAATTGTTTTGTGAATCTTTTTCCTAATTATATGACGGCCGCAAAAGACGGTAAAAGAAATTATTATAATATAGATTTAGAATTAATTTATTCAAAGTAAAAATTAAAAAAGCATAAAAATAGAAAGGGGAATTGTAATGTTTTGTCCAAAATGTGGGAAAAAAATAGAAAAAGGGAAAGAGTGTTGTCCTTTTTGCAACCATCCAATTGAAAAAAAAGAACAAACTATTTTGGAAAAAACATCTCAGGAAACTTTTGTAGAAGAACTTTCAAAAAACAATATTTTTATTCCACTTTTTCGGAATATAAACCAGTTTTTTAAAAAAAGTTTTTCTTGGATTAGAAAATACAAAAAATCTTTTATAATAGGTATCGTTTCTTTGAGTGTTCTTCTTGTTTCCGTTGGAATTTTTTTACAGGTCTATGATTTTACAACGCTAAAGTGGGATGAAAAGCAAACAGATTACCAAATTGTATATACAGAACCCACCACGCTAACCTTGAAAGTATTGGCTTATGACAAAGAAAAACAACCCATTACAAACATTAAGTTCCAAGCAACAGGTGGAAAAATAGAATCCAAAGAAAGAGAGGTTTCGTGGACGCTTCCTAAAAAGGAAGGAACGTATACGATTCTTGCGAAAAGTCCAAGTGGAAAGACAATTACCAAAAAAATAGAAGTTATTGTACTTCCAAACAGCAATGAAAATCCAGGTGCTTTATTGGGACTTCAAGAAAAAAGCAAGGAAGAGGAAACGGATTCTGATCAAGATGGCTTTACGGATAAAAAGGAAAAAGATCTTGGAACCAACCCATTTTTAAAAGACAGTGATCAAGATGGACTTTTTGATTCTTATGAAGTGGAAATCAGTCAAACAGACCCCTTAAAAAAAGATAGTGATCAAGATGGTCTTTTGGATGGGGATGAACTTGATTTAGGACTAAATCCTCTAAAAAAAGATTCTAAAGACGACGGAATCGAAGACGGCAAAAGAAAATTGGTCTACACTCTAGAAAATAATAAAGAAGGTGTTTCGCTAGAAATTTCTGGCACAGGAAATCTTGCAAGTTCTACAATCGATGTATTTTCAAATAAAACTTTTGGAGAAAAAGAAGGGCTTCTTGGAAAAATTTATCAATTTTCTACCCCTGGAAAGCTAGAAAGTGCAACGGTTAAAATTCCATATAAAGAAGATGAAATTTCGCAAAAGAACATCAAAGAAGACAATCTTACACTTTACTATTTTGATGAAGAAAAAAAGGAGTTAGAAGAAGTTCCCACAACAATTGATAAAGAAAATAAAACATTAACGGCTACGCTCAACCATTTTTCAAAATATGTCGTCGGTGATAAAACCCTTGTATCCACAAAGCAAGTTGCAGATGTTTTATTTGTGATTGATAATTCAGTATCGATGTATAGTCTTGCTCAAATGGAAAAAGCAGGACATGCTGGAAGTACAGGAGCCATTGGAAACGATACCACGTTTCAAAGAATTGTATTAACCAACCAGATGATGAATCGCTTACAAGGAAATTACCGCTTTGGAGTGATTGAGTTTTCAGGGAATGCTGTACAATTACAAGAATTTACGAGTGATATAAAACAAGCGAAGAAAAAAGTCAACCAGATGAAAAGTCATTGGGAAAGTTATGCAAATGGAACGAATATTATTGAAGCTTTAGAAGATGGAATTTCTGCATTTTCTAATCAAAAAAACAGGCATGCTTTAATCTTATTAACAGATGGAAAAAATACCGAAGGATCTCTTTCTTCTAAAAAAGAAAAGCTAATTCAAAAAGCGAAAGAAAAACAAGTCAAAGTATGTGTCATTGGACTTGGAAATGAACTTGATACAGAAGACTTAAACGAGATTGCTGAAAATACAGGATGTGATTATTATCATGCAAGCAATGCTTCTTCCTTAGATGAGATTTATAAAATAGTTGGGGCAGATATTAACTATCATTATATAGATACAGATAATGATAATAAAACAGATGGCATGATTTTAGCTGATAGCGGGTTTGTTGTAAATCGAGACGGGTTTTCTTTTCAAAATTTTTCTAGCAACAAATCACAAGCAGGGCACTGTTATGGTATGGCTACATTTGCCATGCTCTACTATAAGGATGAATTACCGCTTCAATTAGATGCCCTCGAGTATTCTGGCTTTTATTTACGATATTTAAAAACACTTTCCATGCAATCGAATGGTTATGATTTAACGAATACATATTTTTCTACCAAAAAGAAATTGTATGATTTTAAAATAACCAATAAGGCCCTTTCTATTTTTGTAGATGATAACCCAGCGGATTATAGAGATCGTGTAGAAAAAGATACATGGATGATTAACAAGAAGTATGTGGATGAGATGAAAAAAATAGGGGTTACGCTGACGATAAAAGAAGTAGAAGGACAAAAGAATTTTACCAAATTGCAGAGCGCTCTTTTACATATTGATAATGATACTTTCAATAACAGTGTACCCAGAGATGAAAGTAGTGTGATCAATGCAATTTGGCGACTTTATATGCTTCAAGTAGAAGCAAAGAAGACTTCTTTTTCAAGTGATCCTGATAAAGCTTACCAACAATTGCTAGATGAACTTTCAAGTGGAACACCAAGTATTGTCGGTGTAGCTGGTGGGCACGCGATTAATGCGATTAAACTCATTCAAGAAAATGATGATGCCAATCACTTTAAAATAGAAGTCTATGATAATAATTATCCTGGAGACACAAGATATATTGATGTAACAAGACAGAAATTTAATAAAGTTCAATTGGATTTTACGGCTTGGGTAAATGAATATGAGTATCTGTTTCAATATGATCTTGATGATGATGAAAAAGAAGAAGAAATTAGTTTTGAGATTAGTAATCCGATAATTCATTAAAAAGAGGCGAAATTTGTCGTCTTTTTGTTTGTATAGAATAGAATGCACCACATCACTTTATAAATAGAGGCAAGGAAAGGCGTTTGACAGACCGATGAGAAAACTTTATAATAATAACTTGCCAGTGATAAGAGGTGTTAGAAATGTTTTATGATGAAGCCAAAGCAATTCTTGCTTGTGAAAAGAATCCTTCTTTAATTTTTAAGTTGATGAAAGAAGGCTATTTTGAACTGGTTGATGTTTGTTTAGCAAAGAAAAAAGTACCCCTTGAAACAATAGATGATCAAGGAAATACGATCCTTATGCAACTGCTTCGGTACAAACAATATGATTTGGTACTTAAATATATGAAAAAGATGGAGTCTATGATTAATCATCAAAACCAAGATGGAAACACATTTGCACATCTTCTTGTTACCAAAGATTATATCCATGTGGCAAAGATTTTAAAAGAACTTGGCAAGATGGAAGCATTTATTCCTAATTTAAAAAATAATCAAGGGAAAACCATTCTAGATCTTTCCATTGAGAAAAACTACTTTTGTACCACGTTAAATGTATTAAAAAATAAACGATTTGATAACATCGATATCATCTCTTTTAAAAATTTATATCTTACTTATATCAAAAGCAATTTATATGGGAAATACACAAAGTTATCCAATCTTGAGTCTATTTTACGTCTTCTAGGAAGAAAAGAGACACTTCTTCCTAGACTAGAAAAACTGATTGCAACACTGAAGGAACAAAAAAATATCATTGAGGAAGAGCTCTTGGCAAATCGTTCCTCTTTGTTAGAGGGATATATCAAAGAAGCTATGCAGGAAGTTGTATCTTAAAAAAACGAAACTTTAAAACGAAAGAAGCTAAAAAGGGCTTCTTTTTTAACTGTAAAATAAAAGAAACGAATGGAATTTCTTTCTTTCTCGACTAAAATTTGCTATACTAGAAATAGTAAAGGATGGTTGAAAGATGAACGATACGAATTTTTTAGTACAAAATGGAGTAGATGTAGCACATGGAATAGAGTTACTTGGGGATATTACGATGTATAACTCGATTCTACAAGAGTTTTTAAATGGATACCAGGAAAGAATGCAAAAGCTTGATCAGTATATGAAAAGTGGGGATATGTACAATTATGCCATTGAGGTACATGCCTTAAAAAGTGATTCTAAGTATTTAGGATTTACCCAACTTGCAGATCTTGCTTACCAACACGAAATGGCAAGTAAAGCCAATGATTTTTCAAAGGTATCTTCAGAATATACCGCACTCGTTACAGAAGCAAATCGCATTATACAACTTGTCCGTACTTACTTAGGCGTAAATGGACAAGGAAGTACAGGTTCACTAGAACAAGGAATGGGCGCTAAAAAAGCAATTTTAGTAGCAGATGACTCCAATATTATTCGAAGTTTTATTCACGATATCTTTAAAGACCAATATGAAGTACTCTTAGCCAATGATGGAAAAGAAGTATTAGATCTTGTCAAGAATCGTTCGAATGATATTGTGGCACTCCTACTGGATTTAAATATGCCGAATCTAGATGGATTCCAAGTCTTAGAATATTTTCAATATTATGATTTATTTAAGAAAATTCCAGTTTCCATTATTTCTGGATCGGATGATAAAGAAACAATTGACCGTGCATTCACATATCCAATTGTAGATATGTTAAATAAACCATTTGATCGAGAAAGCGTGCAAGCGTTCGTTGAAAAAACCATTGGAATTGGTGTTATGAATTAGAAAAACAAAAAGCAGTCAAGCTGTTTTTTTACTTATTTATCAAGAAAACAATTGACAAAAAGTGGAAATTATAGTATTTTAGAAAGCACTAGAAATAGGGGGATGAAAAATTATGCAAAGAACGAAAGAAGAACAATTACGCGATTTATATTTAAGAGATTTATTAGTGGGTAAAAGACAAGGTCCATTGACTGGAAAGCCTTCCAAAGATAAACCACATTTAAAATTTTATCCTGAAGAAGCTTTAATGCAGTCATTTCCACAAAAAACAATGTACCAATATCTGTATGATTTAAATAAAGATGATTTAGATGATATTGCTTTGGTATTTGATACTGGTTTTGATGAAACAAAAATCACGTATAGACAGCTGTTTGAAAATATTGATACAGTAGCCAAGAGTTTACAAAAATTGGGCATAAAGAAAAACGACAAAGTGGCCATAAGTTTTGCGAATGTTCCAGAATCCGCTTATACCATTTATGCTTTGAATAAGATTGGGGCAATTGCTTGTTTGATTGACCCTAGAATAAAAGCATATAACTTAGAAAAAGATTTAGAGGATTTAGATGTAAAAACATTTATTGGAATCAGTGAATCCTATAAAAATTTGAAAAAGGCAGAAAATAATTTGCACCTAGAAAATATTATCATTACACCTACCATACGTTCTGCAACCAAAAAACTTCCTAAAACAATTTATTTGACTGCCAATCTATTAAAGGGAAATCAGCCATTATCTCTAAATAGAAATTGGTCCCAATTTATTGCAAAAGGAAAACGAAAGGCTCTTTCTGTTGAAGCAGTTCCATTTGAACAAGAAAAAGTAGCTATCATATCATATACAGGAGGAACAACGGGTGTTCACAAGGGAGTCGAACTTTCAAATGAAGCTATGAATACTTTAATTTTTGCACATGATTATTTAATGGATGCAATTAAACGTAGAGAAGTTTTTATGAATATTTTACCGCAATTCATGGTCTATGGCATTTTTACATTACATCTTGCTCTTTGTAGGGGTTTAGAGACACACATGTTGCTTGATTCATCCCCTACTAACTTCGTAAAACATTTAATTGATCTTAATCCAACTATGGTTTTTGGAGGCCCTATACATTGGGAAACACTAATCGGAAATCCAAGTATTCATAAGGGTTGTTTTTCCAATCTGAAAGCACCTGTATCAGGGGGTGAAAAATTATCTCTTGCAAAAGAACAAGCCATCAATAAAGAACTGAAAAAAGGAAGTTCACAAGAATTCATGTGTAATGGTTATGGTGCGACAGAATTATGTGGTTCAGTTAGCCTAAAGTATGGAAAGAGAAACAAGGATGGTACGATTGGTAGATTGCATGTTTTTGATAATGCGAAGATTGTAGACCCAGAAACAAAACGCGAACTCTCCTATCATGAACCAGGAGAACTTTGGATTACAACTCCATCTATCATGAAAGGATACTATCATAGAAAAGAAGAAACAGAAAAAGTACTTGCTTATGAAGATGGAAAAAAGTGGTTTATATCAGGCGACTTGGGAGAAATTGATGAAAATGGAGATATTTTACTAACAGGAAGAAGTAAACGTTTATTTGTATGTGGTTTAAATAATGTTTACCCACCACAAATGGAAGAGTTAATTTATACACTTCCCAATGTGGATAAATGTGTCGTTGTTCCTGTACCAGATCAAGAATTGAGAGAAGTTCCAAAAGTACATCTTGTTTTAAATCAGGATGATGAAAAAGCACGAGAAGAAGCAATAAGCTCAGTTCAGTCTGTCATTTCTGAGAAAATAGGGGATGAAGTTCTTCCACATTATTATGAGTTCCACGAGCAATTAAAGTATACTCCAAATGGAAAAATTGATATTGAAGCAATCAGAAAAGATGATTTACAAAAAATGCAACTTGGACAAATGTCAAAACAGTTGATTAAAAGCAAGTAATTGCTTTTTTTTGTGGTCAAAATATGTTACAATTTAAAAAATAGAAGGTGGAAATATGAGTAGTGTTTCTCTATCGATTGGTGCAGTTATATATGCTGTATTTTTGTTGATTATTTGCATTATAAAAAAAGTTAATTTACTTAGAATTGAAAACAAAGTTTATTTTGCATTGATTATTACCTCCATTGTGGGTCTAGTTTTAGATTGTATTTCTTTTTTCCTAACGTTTTCAATGCAAAGTTTAAATAACCCTATTTATGAAGGCATTACAAAACTCATGCTTTGCTATTATGATATATGGTGTTTTGTATTTTTACTGTATATCATCGCAGTACTTTTGAGAAAGCAAAATAAATTAAATTTATATGGAAAATACAAAAAGATTTTGTTTTTCTTTATCTTGCCATTTTTACTGCTTGTGAATCTTTTGTGTCCAATTCAATATGTTGTTGAAAATCATGTAATTTTTCCACAAGGTATTAGTGTAATGCTTTGTTATGCTACAGCTTTTATTGCGGTTATTATTATGATCATATTGCTTTTAAAAAACAAAAAATATATCTTTGATAAGGAGTTTATACCACTGTGGTTACTGGTCATTTTATCCAGTGTTGTGATTGCGGTGCAATTTATTTTTCCAGGACTTATTTTAATTACAGCAATGGAAGCTTTTGACACGTTTATTATGTATTTCACAATAGAAAACCCAGATATAAAAATGATAGAGCAGTTAAATCTTGCCAAAGATATTGCCGAAAAAGCAAATCATGCCAAAAGTGATTTCTTATCGAGTATGTCTCATGAAATCAGAACCCCTTTAAATGCAATTGTGGGTCTATCAGAAGATATTAAAGACCATAAAGGTCTTCCTAAAGATGTAGAAGATGAGGCTAAAGACATTGTTGCTGCCTCACATACATTGCTTGAGATTGTTGGAAATATTTTGGATATCAATAAAATTGAAAGTGAGAAAATGGAAATTATAGAAGTTCCATATCACTTCAAAGAAGAAATCTTAGAACTTGCGAAAATTGCTGGAACGAGAATTGGGGAAAAGCCAATCGACTATCAAATCCATATCGCAGAAGATGTTCCTTATGAATTATTAGGAGATCGTGTTCATATCAAACAAATTGTCAATAATCTTCTTACAAATGCAATTAAGTATACAGAACAAGGAACCATTACGCTCCATGTAAAATGTATCAATCAAAATAATACAAGTCTTCTAATCATCACTTGCCAGGATACTGGACGTGGAATTAAAGCAGAAAATATCGAGAAACTGTTTACAAAATTTGAACGTCTTGGTGTCGAAAAAACATCAACGGCAGAAGGAACGGGATTAGGGCTTGCCATTACGAAAAAATTAGTTGAAATGATGGGTGGAACAATCAATGTGCAGAGTCAGTATGGAAAAGGTTCTATCTTTATGGTGCAAGTGCCACAAAAGATTAGTAAACTTGTAAATCCAAATCCAAATGAAGAGGATGAAGATATCGAATTATTAAAAGTAGATGATCCATATTCTGGTAAGCGCGTTTTAATTGTTGATGACAATAAGTTAAATCTTAAAGTGGCAAAAGTCGCTTTAAAAGATTTCAATTTTATGTTAGAGGAATGTACCAGTGGAACGATGTGTCTTGAAAAGATAAAAGCAGGGAATCAGTATGATTTAATCTTAATGGATATTATGATGCCAGAAATGAGTGGTGAAACCACACTTTCTGAACTGCAAAAAATAGAAGGATTTCATACACCCGTAATTGCCTTAACCGCAGATGCAATTCAAGGTGCCCAAGAAAAGTACTTACAAGAAGGATTTACTGATTATGTATCCAAACCATTTACGAAAGAAATTATCAAAGAAAAAATAGATAGAATTATTCTTCCTAGAAAAGGGAAATAAAAAAGAAAACAAAGAAATATAAATGCGAAATTTGTAAGTATAGTGAAAAGGAAGATCTACATTGTAGTTTTTAACACGATTTTTAGATTGCTTTTGGTAAAGCAATCGTTTTAAATGATGATAAAATGCACAATCATTTAGAAAAAATGTGCATTTTTGTAATGACAAAATTTTCTTTTCTTATTGTGTTAAAAAGCTTTCACAAGTAATAGAGATAGAGCGTATTTTTCATTGACATTGTCACGCAATATGCTATAATAACACTACCCAAAAGGAGGTATTCTAGTGTGCTATAAAATTGAAGATGTATTCTATAAAAAACTTCAAAAGAAAATGGAAAGTGAATTCGCAATATCTAACTGTACTTCCCAAAGTATTCAAAACGGTTCATTACAGGATGAGACAATAAAATCATATCTTTCTTCTTTATATTATGAAAAATGCAGATTGTTAGATATTCCAAAAGCTTTCAGGACAAGAGAACTTTTAATTGCGAGTTTTAATCGTGGATTTAATCAAGATGTGTACGATTATATTCAAGCGCATATTTCTGATTTTAATCGACAATTTTTTAAAGATTTAATTGCCTGCAATGATTCTGCTATGCGTCGTGAAAAAAATTGCTTTACGATTATGCCTTTAGAATATATAGATGAAGAAATGTGTGCATGGGCTATTTTGCATGCTGTAAATTGGGATATGGATGCTTGGTTTTATACGGTATATCAAAGAAAAAGAGAAGCCTTAACAGAAGATGTATGGAAATTAGGTGCTAGATTGTATTCTAGCGTGGAAAATGGACAAAATAAGTTTTTAGAAATTACGCCGGATGCGTATAAAGACCAAGATTATTACAAAGAGATGTGTAGTTGTAATTTCCATGGTTCTTACAAACTGATTGATGCCAAAGGTGAAATGATGGATTCAATTCCACAAGAGATAGTGACAGAAGAATTTTTAGTTGCTCTATTATTGGATGATTTTGATAATATTGCAAGATTTAATGAAAAAGCCTTAGAAACCCAAATTGGTACTCAAAAATTGTGGCAAATCGTTGTAGAAATCGAAGGGGCAGAAATTCAAAATATTCCACTGAATGATGAGCGAGTAGCCTATTTTTTAAATCATTACGATAAGGATTCAAAGGAATACAGATGTTATTTTAAAGACAAATATAAAAGATATATGAAACAAAAAAATAATCCCGAAGACTTAGCAAAAATTGATCGAAGAACACAACATTATAAGAACGCGCTTGCAAGGGTAATCTTATCTAGTGCAAATTCCTATTCCCAAAAAGAAGAAAATCTTTCTCTTGCCATGAATGATGTCGAGAAGGTAACAGAAGATATGCGTTTCGAATTTCTTCCAATTCAGTATCATGGAGTGGTCCCAGAAAAATTATGCAAAGAATACGATCAAGAAGAATATTTGGAAATGGTTTATAAAAAAATGGGAATTGAAATGATTGAGGAGTTTGATAATCTTTTCTATCAGGTAGATCTTCCAGAAGGGTGGTCTATTGAAAGGGATGGATATGAATGTCATGTAAAAGATAGGGATGGAAATACCGTCATTGAATATTACCACAACAGCAAATTGAATGAGAGAGCTGCGTATGTGGAAAAAGTTAATTTCTCTTCCTTAGAAATGGATGACTCTAAAAAAATACGGATAAAAACAAAAGGAAAGAAAACAAGCGTTATATGAACAACTTTCCTTAGGAACTCTTGATTTAGATGAATGTAATCGACGATACCATTGTTATTTAGAATACTATACCTATGAATGGTTAGCATTATCACTTCCATGGAATGGATTTGATGGTCCTTTTAAAAAAGCCAATCAAAACAATCATTTAACTTCCGAAAAAGTAAACGAACTTTTGGAAACAGTACCTTGCTATCCCACATTTACAGAATACTATAAAAAAGTATTAAAAAAATTTTAAACAGGCTTCCTTGTTTTTGGTGTGAATATGTTTTTAAAAACTATATAGACTATAAAATAAATAAATGTCTAATAAAACCAATAGCAATATAGGAATTTATTGATTTTTATAGTATAATTATATCAACAGAAACTGGTGAAGGAGGTCAGTATGTTAGATAGTAATGATAGGTATTTTGAAGTACTAAATGATATTAAAAGGACTCTAATAACAACTAGGAATAAAATAGTTGAAAATGCTAATAAAGACTTAATTTTAATGTATTATAATATCGGTTTAAAATTAATCGAAAATAATAAATGGGGAACATCTTTTATTGATACTTTAGCAAAAGATTTAAAAATAGAATTTCCTACAATTAAAGGTATGTCAGCAAGAAATTTAAGATATATGCAAAAATTTGCTAGTGAATTTGATAATGATGAATTTTTGCAAGGAGTCCTTGCAAAATTATCTTGGAACCATAATCAAATATTATTAGATAGAATTAAAGATAAGAAAATTAGAAAGTGGTATGCAAAAGAAGCAGTTGATAATGGCTGGTCTGTTTCAGCATTGACTCATCAGATTTCTCTTAAATTGTATGAAAGACAAGCCCTTTTAGAAAATAAAACAACTAATTTTGATGAAACTTTACCAACACCTAATAATAAACAAGCAAAAGAATTATTAAAAGACCCTTATATTTTTGATTTTATAACTGCTGATAAAGATGTGAAAGAACTTGATATTGAAAGAGAACTAACGACTAATATCACCAAGTTATTATTAGAACTAGGTAACGGATTTGCGTTTGTGGGAAGACAATATCATTTAGAAATAGAAAATGAAGATTATTATATTGATTTATTGTTTTATAATTTGAAAGTTAGAAG
>CANQVB010000013.1 GCA_947627225.1 uncultured Bacilli bacterium | reverse complement strand
CTCACCATATTTTTGATTAGCTTCCGCAATTAAAGATAATAATTCTTTGTCAATAGTATAGTTTATTGGTAACATATCCGCTTTAAATGGTTCCATAATCTCATCTCCTAAACAAATTCTATCATATTTTTGCCCAAAAGAAAATATAAAATGCACAATATATTAATAATATTGTGCATTTTTTCATTTTTTTGACATATTTTGCACAATGTTTGTGCAATTTATTGTTTTTTTTAATTATTTTATAGTGTAAACATAATTTTCAAACTTAATATAGATTGCTTATATAAACTTTTTTAAACATCAGTGTTTTTAATCAAACTATTGTAAATTATGACAAACAAAAATGAGAGAACTTTCGCTCTCTCTTCAGGGGGTTCGGTTGGATGTTCTCACATTCTAGTTCGTGAGAAACACCTTGCATGATATTGCTACCATGCATTTTAATCATAAAGGATATTCATGAAAAAGTCAATGCCAGTTCTGAAAATTTGAAAATTGCTTACACTTTTTTACTTAAGCTGCTTGTTAACTGCTTTGAATCGAAGCAATTAATTCTTTTTTCAGCATCTCTTGATCTGTCTCTTTTGATTTTAAGTAGCTTTCCGAATCTTTTTTTGCCTGTAATAAAATCTTATAATCCTGTCTTACATCTGCAATCTTAAAAGTCATATCTCCACTTTGTTTCGTTCCAAACAAATCACCATGTCCTCTTAATTTAAAGTCCTCTTCGCTAATCACAAATCCATCTTCACAAGACTCCATAATGGATAATCTTTTGGTGTCACTATCACTAATTAAAACACATTTCGAAGCAAGCTCACTTCGACCTACTCTACCTCGTAATTGATGAAGGGTCGAAAGTCCAAAACGATTTGCATCAAAGATAACCATCATCGTCGCATTTGGAACATCTACACCAACTTCAATCACCGTTGTACTAATTAAAATTTGAATCTTTTTCTGTAGGAATTCTCGCATAATCAGTTCTTTGGCTTCGCTACGCATTTTTCCGTGAACAATATCAATTTGAAAATGGTTTCCAAAGGCAAGTTTCATTTGATCTTTGAGTTGACAAACCGTAGTCAAGTCACTATTTTCGCTTTCTTCAATCAAAGGTGCAATGACATAAATTTGGTGTCCTTGTTTTAACTCTTCCAACATCATTCCAAGCACATCTTTAATCTCTGTCGTTTTCTTAAGAATTGTTTCAATTTTCTTTCTTCCTTTTGGTCTCGTTTTAATAGTAGATACATCCATATCTCCATAAATCGTCAGTGCATATGTTCTTGGAATGGGTGTAGCACTCATATAAAGGGTATCTGGCTTTTTCCCCTTGTTCTCAAGATTAGCTCGTTGATTGACACCAAAGCGATGTTGTTCATCCGTAATTACAAGTCCTAAATTGGCATAGTTTACATCTTCTTGAATCAGGGCATGTGTTCCAATCACAATATCGACCTCACCATTTTCAAGTTCCTTATAAATTTCTTGTTTTTCTTTCTTAGGAGTAGAACCAGTTAATAGAACAATACGCAAGGAAAGTCTATCAAAGAAAGAAAGCATATTGTGATAGTGCTGTGTTGCTAAAATTTCAGTAGGTGCCATTAAAGCACTTTGATATCCACATAAGGCATTCGCATACATCGCAATAAAAGAAACGATTGTTTTGCCACTTCCAACATCACCTTGTAATAGGCGGTTCATTCTGCCTTCACTCTCTAAATCTTTTAATATTTCATCGACAGCCTTCTTTTGATCTTCTGTTAGAGAAAAAGGAAGTTTTTGGATGAAGTCATCAATTTTCTTTCGAGGAATCTCCCTTGCAATACCACTGTTTTTCTTTTTATTTTGCTGCTTGAGGTAATTAATTTTAAACATAAAAGCAAACAATTCTTCATATTTAAGTCGAATGGTCGCTTGTTTTAACTTTTCTTCAGTAGGGGGATTATGTAAAATATTGAGTGCCGTTTTCTTATTCGAAAACCCATAGGCACTTGCAAAAGATTCTGGAATAAAATCAGAAACTTCTTTTCCATGCATTAAAAGTGCCATATTAATAAATGTAGACATTTGTTTTTGAGAAAGACCATTTGTAAGGTGATAAACTGGCTCTATTTTTGCTTTATTGGAAAGGGTCCCCATCTTAATCTCAGAAGCAGTAATTACATTTTTCTTCTTACTATATTTCCCAATGACTGTAATCCCTGTCCCAACTAATAATTGATTTTTTAAAAAGGCTCTATTAAAAATCGAAACACCCACTATGCCACTTGTTGTTACGAGTCGAAAATTCATTTTATTGAGCCCTGCCTTAAAACGCATTAAAATCGGACTACTCTCTACACGTCCATCAATAATAATATGTCCTTCATCCTCTGTTTCTTGCAAGTTTCCTCGCACTAACACTTCATAGCGAAATGGATAGTGTGTCACTAAATCATCTACGGTTGTAATGCCCATTTTAGAAAGAAGCGCAAGGGCTCTTGGACCAATTCCTTTTACATCTTTGAGTGCCATGTTTCCACCTCTTACTTCGTCCCATATTATAACACAACATCTTCATTTTGCAAAGAAAAAGCACGAATTTTATGGTGCTTTCTTTTCGTATAATGGAAAAGTAACAAAAGCTGTGGTTCCTTTAGATAACTTGGATTCATACCGTAAATTCCCACCATGTAACTTCATAATCTCTTTGGATAGATTCACACCTAAGCCACTTCCCTTTTCTTTCGTTGTGTAAAACATCTCCTCTACTTTAGAAAGTGTTTCTCTTGTCATGCCAATACCATTATCCTTAATTTGAATTTCAAATTGATTTTTATCAACATGTGTCCTAATTTCAATCTTCATAGGATTTTTTCCCTTTGCTTCCATTGCATTTTTAATTAAATTGACAAGAACTTGCTTAATTCGATTATAATCCACTTCCAAGTAAAACTCATCATCTGGAAGGTGTAATTCTAACGTAATATGGTTTTGTTTTAACAAAGGTTTTAAAGCATCTACCACCTCTTCAATCAATAAATAAAGATCGACTTCTTCTTTTTCAATTTTCATTTTATTACAAGCTAGAAAATCATCCATTAAAGTCAGTGTTCTTGAAATTTCTTCTTGGATAATAGGAATATATTTTTCTGTTTTTTTTCTATCTTTCACATCCATCATATCCAAGTACCCTTTACAAACTGCGATTGGATTTTTAATTTCATGTGTGACTTTAAAAAGAGAGCTGCGTAAATTTTTTTCTTTTTCAAGTTGATAGAAGACACTATTTAAATCTACGATTTCTTCTCCCTTCTTTAAGAAATAAAGCACCAAATAAGAAATAGCATAAAGAATTGTAGAAAGGCAAACTAAATAAAGCACATTTTGTAAAAAAGGCCCTGTTGGACGAATAAAGAAAAAGGTTTCAAAAGATAAAATGAAAGTTTTTATTAAAATAAAGATAGAAAGAATCGATTCAGGCGTTGGTTTCTTCTTTTTTCCACAAGAATAAATGACAAAATAAAGGATATATTCAAGAAGAATAAAGAAAAAGGGATATTTTAAAACGGCACTTGAATACCAAACTAAAATCATACTCATCAAGAAAGCAGAAACTGTCCTTCGTTTCAAATAACACATCAAAAGAGGAATATTAAAAAGTATAAGAGGTAAATAATCATCCATAAAGACCCCTCTTCTTAAAATCAGATAAAGACTTGAAAACATAGCAAGCTCAAGATAAAGTTGATTTTCTTTTTGATTTACATTTCGTTGGTATGTAACATATAGCAAATAAATCGCAATTGGAAATAACAAATATATGACATTATGGACCAGTGCCTCTAAATAAGTCATAGAACTCCTTCTTTCTGATTTTATTCTATGCTTCTTTTTTGTCACTATTTGTCGAATTTTGTTGGATTTGTCGAAAAAAGAAAAAAAGTGACTACGATATCACTTCAATTCATCTATAAATTTTTTGAGTTGTTTACTTTCAGGACCTAAGATAATTTTGAGTTGATTTTCAATTTCAACGATACCCCGTGCCCCTAATTTTTGAATGCCTTCCTTATTCGCTTTAGAAACATCATGTAAGGTTACGATAAACCTCGATAATTTAGATTCTGTTTGAATAATATTTTCCTTTCCCCCTAAATATTCTACCAATTTATTAAGATCTAGACTTGCATCTTTCTTGGTTGCTTTTAAAATGGCAAGCAAGACAATCAATAGAACAACTCCTATAATAATATATTCCATTTCATTCACCTTTCTTAAGATTTATTATATCCCATTTTCCTTACTTTGAAAAGATGCGTTCTTTGTCAATTTTTTGGGGATGTTACATAAAATAGCAGTATAGGTAGAACTCCCACACCGACTTTTGGGTAGTGCATATCTTATAGTAGATAATAGATAAAGAGGTGGATTATATGAACAATCAAGAAGACTGCTGCTTTGCAAAGATTTTAAAAGTCATACATATTCTACAAAAAAATGCATCTGGACAAGATTGTTTTGACGAATCTTGTACGAGACCTTTCTTAGGAGGAACACCTGAAGTGGTTTGCTTCAATACACGCCCTGTTACCTTTTATTTAAGTGATGCAAGTTTATTCGAAGCAACATATACGACAATGGAAGGAGATGCGCCTGTCACACAAACTTCTTCTGTTTTCCGGGTTGAAAAAGTAGAAGGATGCTGCGTACTTTTGAGAATCTTAGCACCTGCTACAAGTCCTACTGCAACGAGTCCTTATATGGCAACCAATCAATTCTTAACCCTTAATTTGAATTGTATTTGTGCGATTCGTTGTTTAGATGATGTTGTGTTAGAAAATATTTAAAAGGAGGAAAATTAAGATGTGTAGTCAAGGGAATAGTAATTTGTCTTGCTTAACAGAAATTATCGATACCATTCTTTGTTTACAAAACCAAGACAATCAAGCTTGTGATGTTTTTGGATGTGATAAACCTTATTTAGGACCAAGCCCTACTGTATTCTGTTACAATACAAGACCTGTTGAACTTTACAATTGCCAAACAGGAATTCGTTGGGCTTTCCCTTATACGTTAAATGGAACAACAGCAACAAGTACAACCTTCCGCATTGAAAATCAAGAGGGAAATTGCTGTACTTGCCGTGTTTTAGCACCAAATCCAGATACCACAGATACTACAAGTCCATATGTGGCAACTTCAACATTCTTTACCATCAACTTGAATTGTGTATCTGCCATTAAATGCTTGAATGATACCTTTGTAAGTAATGTGTAAAAAAACAGTGTGCGTCACTGTTTTTTTATTTGCAATTCTAAAATCGAAGCAATCGGGATTACTTCATCATCTAAAGTTAGAATCGTTGTTTTCGTTCGTGCTGCTAAAAAAGTATCTAAAACTCTACCTGGAAGTTTAATTCGAACAGGAACATTGAAAGGATATCCTCTTCGATTAAATATTTTATCAAGCGTTTCTAAGACAGTCGCTTCACTTTCAAGTTCATCTTTAGAAAAAGACACAGGTTCTTCTTCATGGAAAGAGTAATATGCCTCTTTATTCACACTTTTTTGCGGTCCATCACTTCGATAAATTGCAGGGAGTTTTTTCTTCATTTCCACCCTCCTGTTAAAAGTTTATGTAAGAAGTCATAAAACTTGACAAGATTTGGTATAATAAAAAATAGAAACAACGAAACAGGGGAGGAAAACGTTATGAATACAAAACGAAAAATTGATTACAGTATTTTAATCCCAATTCTTCTTTTCGCAGGAATTTCCATTGTAACCATTACAAGTGCCCTCACCTATCTTTCCCCTTCTGTTGGAAACCTTGCTTTAAAGCAGGGCCTTTGGTATACCGTCGGTGCTTTTCTCGTTTTACTTCTTCTTCATTTTAAAAATGATTATCTTTATCAAAATGCTTTTCTTTTCTATATTGTTTTAAATGTCTTACTGCTTTTGTTATTGTTCTTTGGTCAACCCATCAACAACAGTAAGTGTTGGTTTACCATTCCTGGAATTGGTTCCTTTCAACCCAGTGAATTCATGAAAGTGTCTTTGATTTTAGTGCTTGCTGTTATGATTCGTGATTTTAAGGAAAAAGGAGAAAATCCAAGTTTAAAAGAGGAATTTTTCTTTCTGGTGAAAACGTTTCTTGTGGTACTCGTTCCAAGTATCCTCACCTTTTTAGAACCCGATACGGGTGTTGTAATTCTATATTTTGTCATTTATTTCTTTATGTTGTTTACATCAGGAATTCGGATTCGTTGGTTTGTGATGCTTGGAATCTTTCTTCTTTTCGCAATCGGCTTTGTTTTTGGCACCTACTTTTTTAAAGAAGATTTATTCATCCAACTTTTTGGAACCAATTTGTATTATCGCCTAGACCGTATTTTCTCTTGGCATGATGGCAGTAGTTTACAACTGGAAAATGCCCTCGCAGCCATTGGCTCTGCAGGTGCCTTTGGACATGGCTTTAATCATACGCCTATTTATTTTCCAGAATCAGGAACAGACTTTATCTTTGCCGTCTTTGCCTCTAATTTTGGTCTTTTGGGAAGTTTTGGCTTACTTGCTTTAATCTTCTTTTTTGACTATCGTCTCATTCGTCTTGCCACCAAAAAAATTCAATCCATTCACAAATTTGTCTTAGCGGGCATCATTTCAATGCTTGTTTTCCAACAGATTCAAAATATTGGCATGACACTTGGACTCCTTCCCATCACAGGAATTACCCTACCTTTTATCAGTTATGGAGGAAGTTCCCTACTTTCTTATATGTTGATTGTAGGAATTGTTTTAAATATTTCCAAAGAACCAAATCGCATCTATTCCTAATTTCTTCCGAAAGAAAAAAGATGCCTTTTAAGCATCCTTGATTCGAATCGTTTCAATAATCGGTTGATTTTCTTTTAAAACGGTGCCATTATCATCTTCTACTTTGGTATTTTTAGAAATGGCATCCACAACTTCCATGCCACTTGTCACCTTTCCAAAAGCAGCATAGTCGCCATCCAAATAGGTGCTATCTTGTTGTACAATAAAGAATTGACTGGATGCAGAATTCATATCATACCCATTTCGAGCCATCGAAATCACGCCTCTTTTGTGGGAAATAGAATTTGGAATTCCATTGTTTGCAAACTCTCCTTCAATGGTCTCATCACTGCCACCCATGCCTGTTCCTTCTGGATCTCCGCCTTGAATCATAAATCCATCAATAACACGGTGAAATGTAAGTCCATCATAAAACTTTTCTTTCACTAATTTCACAAAATTAGCAACCGTCTTAGGCGCTTTATCTGCATCTAACGTTAAAGCAATCACACCATAATCTTTCACTGTAATTTCAACATCTACTTGTCCTTTCATTTCTTTTTCCTCCTTTTCAGTTTGACCACACCCCGTTACAAATAAAAGGATAACTAAGAAAAGAACTATCCATTTTTTCTTTTTCATTTCGAATCCTCCTCCTTTTTGAAAACACTTTCATAGACATGTTTTAAACTTTCCCCTACTTTTTTGATGTCTCTTTCTTCAGCAAGATAATAAGCCTTTCCTTGTAAAGATGGTAAACTCCCTTCTAAGATACCCCTTATTTTTTCTTCGAATCCATCGATGTCTTTAGCCTTATATAAATCTTTGCCATCTTGAAACCAATCTTTAAAAATAGGAATATCTCGAATTAAAATATTGCACTTCATTGCACAAGCTTCAATGACAGGGATTCCTTCTGTCTCTTCTAAAGTTGGCATAAAATATAAATCGCAAGCATCTAAGGCATCACGAATGCCTTCTTTTTCTACATAGCCTGCGAAGGTTAAATTGGGAAGTTCTGTTTTAACAGCTTCTTTCACATCTTCTGTCGCAAGAGAAAGAGGACTTTCCCCAAACCAAATAAATTTGTATTCTGGCAATCGCTTCGCAAGCTCTACAAAATCGACAATCCCTTTTCTTCGTATATAAAGACCAATGCCAACAATCACTTTATCTTCTTCTTGAAAGCCATATTTTTTGCGAAAAGCACGTCTTCTTTGGGCATTTTTCTTCCAAAAAGAAAGGGAAATTCCATTCGAAATGGCATAAATTTTTTTGTGTTCCAGTCCAGGATATGATTCTAAAATCTTTTTTGAATAAGGCGTCGGTGTAATTAAAACATCTCCATAGCGATAACATTTGATGAGCCACGCTTTAAATAACTTCGAAGTCGTGTGTCCCAAGACGAAACCATCTTTATAATCTTCTTCGGTAGAATGGGCATGATAGACGATTTTCTTCCCTTGTTTTTTCGCTTTTTTCACCAAACGGTAAGAATTCATAAAGTAAGTGTTAATGTGCAAGATGTCATAATCATCATCTGGATTTAATGTATAGGGAATGTGCATCAATTCTAAGGCTTCTTGTTGATGTTGAATGGCTTTTCCAAGTCCACTTTTTCCAATTTTCTTTAGCCCTTCGGCATACAGTAAAACTTTCAAAAAAGATGCCTCCTTCCTTTTTTATAGGAATCATTTTTATCTTTTTTTCTTCTTTATTTTACCATAGACTCTCTTGTTAAGACAAGTAAAAGAACCTAGGGATTTCCTAGATTCTATTGTTTGGTACAGTAGGTCATGTTGCTATCTTGAATACAAATATAGCCGGAAGGACTTTTGGCCCAAAGGCTTCCATCTTGATTTTTTATCTCTTGATAAGCTGTAAAAAGTGTCCCTTTTTGGTAAATGGCTTCTGCATTTTCACCCTTAGAAGTCGCATGTCGTTTTCCATCAGGGGTCAAGTCTTTCACCCGAAGGGAAGCATAGTTGGTTCCTGCGCCACTTCGAACACGCATATTATAATTGGTTTGGTAGATGGCTTTATCCGTATTTACGTCCGGTCCTACGGGAACATCTTTTAAATATTTCCAGTTTCCTGTTCCGGAAAGGATGTTGGTATCATCTAAGAAATAACAGTCATCTAAGTCATATTCGTTGTTGAACTGGTTATTTCCATATTTGTTTTTGTACCAAGAGGTATCCTTACTTTGAGAAACTTGTATATGACAGTGTACTCCTGTTGCTTGTCCTTTGGTTCCCATATTTCCGAGTTGTACACCTTGCGGTACAACCTGTCCTACTTTTACATCAAAACTATCATCATGTGCCGTTACAAAGGTTGCATAGTCGACTCTTCCATTGGCAAAACGAACCGGAGCTGTAGACTGCCACATGGCTTGTCCATAACTTGGAACCGTTTGCACACATTTACAAGTACAGGGTGCATAATAAGGATAGCGTATACCTGCTTCTTTTCCTCGTACATCATTGGCCATGATTCCTTGATGGGAATAGCCCCCATTCGATCCTTGTGTAATATACATATCTGTAAAGGGACATAAGAAATCTTCTACACCATTTCTAACAGATTTTTGATTGGCTCTCATGATTTCCTCCTTTCTATTTTATCGTATGAGGCATAAAAAAAAGCAATCATTGTGATTGCCATATACTAACAAACTTTGTTTTTAACCAAACGATTCATTTCTAACATAGATAAAGGATGACTCACTGGACAAAAGCTTGCTATGCAAGTACTCTTTCTCCAGCATCACATGAAAAAATCTTCTGAGCTTATCGTGCGTGTCAATATGCAAGTGTGTTTTTTAAGCGGATAAATTTAGTAGCAAATTCTATTGAATAATGAACAATTGTTTGGTAAAATTATTTTAGGAATACTTAGTTCGTTTAGGTACTATTCTCCTTTCCTTTTTCAAAGTGAAAGGGGGTGAAATTATGAGAAAACAAGAGAAATATCTTTGTGCTATCATAATACTCCTTATTATCGTGATTTTAATCATGTTAATAAAAATAGTACCTAACTCATCACAATTAGGTATTCCTTTTTTAGTTTATGCAAGGCATCCTTGACGTATTCATCATAACATTAAAACGTACTTTTTTCAAGCCCTCTATTTTTTTTGAGCTTCGGTTTTTGCAAGACTTCCCCTAATTTTTTATATCATTCTGCAAAAATATATTGTTTCAAGAACAAACGTTTGCTACAATTACTTTAGGAACATTTAATAGTTGGGTGCTACCTCAATCTTACAGATTGGAGGTGATGCTTTATGAATAAGAAAGATTTATTGGTTCTTTCTTTAATCATTATCATCCTTTTACTTATAGCATTACTTTTTGTAATTCTAAAATAAAAGTGCACCTAACTCAAGCAGCTTGAATTAGGTGCTACACAAATCATTGGGTAACACACAATACGCTAATATTGAATGTTCCTTTTTATTTTATGCAAGTCGTCTCTTGTTATACTCGAATTATAAATAGTTCGAGTTATCTATCAAACTGGTGGAGAATAGGAGGATCGAACTCCTGACCTCCACGGTGCAAACGTGGCGCTCTCCCAGCTGAGCTAATTCCCCAGTTCTTTTGTTGACAATATGAATTATAGCATACCAAAAATTCTAGTGTCAACTGTTTTTTGTGAATTTCTGTTTTAAAAAAGCATCTTCTTCTAAATACCTTCCTGCTTGATACACAAGATGCTTTCGATTTCTTTGAAATGCTTTGATAGAAGCGATAATTTTTATCTTTTGAAAAGAGTACTTTCCAAGAAACCTTTCCAAGAGAAATTTTTCAAAGTAAAAAGGGAATTTCTGATTTTCTTTCCAAAGAAGAAGCAAAAGAAGAACAAAGTAAAAAAGAAAATGGAGTGATTTGGTTACAAGAAACAAATAGAAAAAGAAGAGAATAAAAAGAAAAGAAAGAAAAAAAACGACCTGGAAGCTTCGGTAAAAAGAAAAGAATTTTGAGAAAAGAAGAAAACAGAGTCTTCCCCCATCCAGTGGATAAATCGGAAGTAAATTGAAAAATAAGATGCCAAAGTGAATCTGTTTCAACAATTCAAGATGAAGTGTTGTAAAAGGAAATACCGTAAGTAGTAAATAGAAAAGCATCTGAAAGATAGGTCCCATGCTTAAAATCAAAAATTCTTTATAAATGGGGATATTACAATCCATCTGAAATTTAGAAACCCCTCCAAAAGGATAAAAGTAAATTTTATTTAAAGAACATCCTAAAACCCCTGCGGTTAAAAAGTGCCCGAGTTCATGCACAAATAAAAGAAGCGAAGCAAAGAAAAAAGTAACGAAGTCTCCCATCAAAAGAAAGAAGATACCATAAGCTACAGTCAGTGGATGTATTTTGATTTTATGATAAATATTCTTGATAATTTTGAAACTTTCCTTCCTTTTGGAAAGCTAGATAGAGCTTATTATCTTGCGCTTCTCCCAAAAGTTTTCCTTTTTCTATATAATCATAAAGTTGAATTCCATTTGTCTTGATATTCCCATACCAAGCATCTACTCCATTGACTTGTTGGATAATAACTGTATCCCCATACCCTTCTTTTTCGCCCAAAAAGACAACGATTCCACTTTCAAGTGATGGAACCATATAATTGGAAGTCACTTCTAACTTTACACCATCTTGATAAGAATTTAAACTTTTATAATTCAAAGTCTCATCAAAAACTTGTTGTTGTTCTGTATCTATCGCTTTTAAAGATAAGCTTTCACCAAAATATTTTTGATAAATTTTTTTAAATTCCTGGAACGGAAAAGTCTGGTTATAGACTTGATCATGAAAATTGACTTTAAAATTTTTATCCATTTTAAAACCAATTAAAAGAAGAAGTACCAAAACAACAGTACAAAGCACTCTTGAAAAAAGAGAGAAAAGATATTTTTTTACCCTTTCATAATCTTTCTTTTTCTTAAACTTTTTCTTGGTTAAAAACTTGGATTCTGTCATGTCATTTCACCTATTGCAGTGTATGAAAGTACAAAAAAAAGTATGTCAGTTATAAGCTGGTTTTCGCATACTTTTTATAACATTTCCTAAAAAGAAGATAAAGTGCTTCCCCAACGATTATATTGAGGAGAAGACTGTGACTAAAAAGATAGAGAAAATCTTGAAAAGTTGGCGTCATTACATGAAATATAACAAGCAAAGCCATTGTTAAAAGATGGTAAACTCCAATTAGAAAAGATAAAATCAAAGGAAGTGTCCAGTAGTTTAGTTGTATATATTTACAAAGAAAAGTAAGGAAAAAAGCAAGGGTCACAAAAAGAAAAGCATTGACAAACAGTAAATTGGTGTAAAAAAGATCATAGAAAAACCCAAGAATTCCTGCGAAAATGTAGTATTTCTTAACATTTTCTTTTCCATAAAAAGGAAAGATTAAAAGCAAGGAAACCAACGTTAAAAAGGGCGTAAAAAGAGAAAGGGAATTGGGTAAAAAAGCAAGAAAATTAGATAAAATGCCATCCAATAAAAAACAAAGGCAAACGATAAACACCATCATGCTGTTTTCTCCTTTAAAACAGTGACATAATGAATCTTATTAAAGTCTTGTTTACTTTTTACATATACCGTTTTTGAAAGACCATATTTATCTTCTTCTATCTTTTCCACAGTTCCAATGAAAATTCCCTTGGGATACATCCCACCAAGTCCACTCGTTGTAATCACATTTCCAATTTCCAAAGATGCATTTTTATCAACACCAGTTAATTTTAAAAGTCCTTTTTCACTATCATATCCATTTAAGATTGCAAAGCTTTCCCCTTGCGTTCCTGCGATAGAGACACTGATTTTATAATTCACATCATTCATTGTAATCAAAGAAACTTCGCTGGACAAATAACTCACCTTTGCAATTTTTCCGATTAAACCTTCACTGGTAATTACAAGCATATCTTTTTGAACGCCATCTTTTTTTCCTTTATCAATCGTAATGTTTTGAAACCAATAAGAACGATTTCTCGATAACACCATAGCATTTACTGGTGTATATTCTGTCAAGGTATGATTTAACTCCAACAGTTTTTTTAACTCTTCTATCTCTTCTTCTAAGTGAACATTTACATTTTTTTGAATCGTGTAAGACTCTGTCATGGTCTTTCCCTTTTCCCCATTTAAAGTAGTAAAAGGGGCCATCGCAATCTTTTGTACCACAACAGTCGCATCTTTTAAAATCATCTCCAAACCAGAAAGATGAGAAGAAGTCAGCGCATAAAAAAGGGCAAAGAAAAGCACAAAGATAGAGAGGCCTATCCAAATGATTTTTTTGGTACGATTTTTTCGTTTTCGATACATAAAAATCACTTCACTTTCTATTTATTATACAACATCTTTTTTTCCATTGAAATCAAATTTCAAAATTTTCTTGAAAACTATAATAGCCTTGATTTCCAAGAATAATATGATCTAAAATAGGAAGATTTTGAATGGTGCCAATTTCTACTAATTTTTTGGTAAATTCCCTATCCTCTTCTGATGGTTCTACCAATCCAGAAGGATGGTTATGAAAACAAATAATTCCATGTGCACCAACGCGATAGGCCTCTTTGAAAACTTCTCTTGGATGCACGGTACTACGATTGCTAGTTCCCTGAAAAAGAAGCTTGGAAGAAATTGGTAAATTTTGTTGATTCAAATAAAGGCAATAAAAGCACTCTTGACGTTTTCCATAAAAGAAGTGACGCATATATTGATAGGCTTCCTTTGCAGTTGTAATTTTTTGTTGTTCCTTTCGTTTAGGAAATAAAAAAAATCGTTTTCCAAGTTCGAAAGTGGCAACTAAAGAAAGCGCTTTCGCCTCCCCTAACCCTTTAATCTTTTTGAACTCTTCAAAGGTAGGAAACTCAACCCCATCAAGCAAAAAGAGCACTTCTTCTGATAACACCTTCACATCTTTTTCTTTCGTGCCACTTCGCAGTAAAATTTGTAACAGTTCTACATTAGAAAGCGACTCTATACCATATTGCTTCACTCTTTCTCTGGGTCGTTCTTCTTTTGGCAAGTCTTTTAACCTCAATTTCATCACCTAATTATATTATAACCAAAGATTTTAAAAAGTTACTTTCTTAAAACAGTTTCTTCATAATCAGCAAGAACAACTTTACAAATTGCTAACAATTCCTCTTTAGAGGAAGCATTGGAAAGCAAAACATCCCACTGAGAAAGATGATTGATAAATGTATTATCCGTAAAAGTAAGTGCTTTTATATAGGTTGTCTTGTCCTCTTGATCATAATAAGTTTGTACTTTGTCCAAGTTTTCTTTTTCTAAAGAAATTCCTAAATATAAATAAAATTTATTATCTTCTCGAACCAGCAAAGAAGCTTCTAAATTTTCTTGATTTTTCTTGGCCTCTTCTTCACTACTATAAACACCATACTGTAAGAAATAAAGTGTTTCTCCTTCTGTCATTACCGTTTCACTTTCGTATCTTTCATAAAGAAACTTACCAAAAAAGGACCCTAAAAAAACAGTTAATACAATGGAAATCAACAAAGATTTTTTCATTATGACTCACCCTAGTTTGATTCTAACAAGAAGATGAGAAAAACTTTGTCGAAGAAAGTCTAATTTCTTAAATTCTTGAAATTCTTAGATTGCATTTTTAGAAAAGACATGCTAGTCTTAAAGAAAGGAGTGGAATGTATGAAGAAAAACGGTTTTATTTTAATTTTACTTCTCCTTAGTATCTTGAGTCTTACAGGATGTGGACAAACGCAAAAAACTTTCGAAGGGCCTGTGAAAACGATGCTTTGTGAAAGTAGTGCAACGCAAGGAGATGTCAAAATCAAGATCCATTATGAAGTGACCTACCAAGGCGAGGATGTAACGTATGTGAAAACGAAGCAAGTTCTAACTTCTACAAATACAGCAGTTTTAGAAGGATACGAAAAAGCGATTCGTGATATGTATAAAAAGTTTGATGGCATTGATGATTATAATTATGAGGTAAAAAAAGAGGATCAAACACTCACAAGTACAGTTTCAATCGACTATAAAAAAGTGGATACAGATAAACTTCTAAAGGCAGATGATTCTGGTTATCAATTGATTAAAAACGGAAAAATAAAATTAGAAGATATCAAAGAAGTTTATGAATCAGTTGGCGCAACCTGCAAAGGAGCATAAAAAAATCCAAGGAATAGATTCTATATTTCTTGGATTTTTATTCTGTTTATTTTACCATTATCCCTTTTGCTTACTGGCATTTATTAATATGCTAAGTCGTTCTTTTTCTTCCTTTAACTTATTTCTATCGAGATCTACAATATTAGACGGTGCTTTTTTAACATAGTTTTCATTGGCTAACAATTTTTCTCGATTGGCAATGGATAACTCCAATTTTCTGATTTCTTCCGCTTGTTTTTCCAGATTTTCATTACTTTCTTTTGAAAAATAAGAAATGGTGATATAGGAAGATTCATAGTGAATTTCCTTTAAAGACGTATCTTTCGAAGTGATACAGTTTTCCTCTTGAATTTTTAACTGTGTTTTAAAAATCTTTTCATATTCTTTTTCCGTTTTCCATAAAACAGAGGCATTCTTTGGAATTTGGTTCACCGCTTTCATATTTCGAATAGCAACAACATCCATAAGAATTTTTTCTAAACGTTCTTTCTCTTCTTGAAAAATTTCTTTCTTCTTTTCTTTAGGATAAGTACTTATCATGATAGACGCTTCGTGATTTGGAAGCATTTGATAAATTTCTTCTGTCACATATGGCATAAATGGATGAAGTAACTTTAAAATGGTTTCTAATACATCAAGAAGAACGGCCAAATCATTTTCGGTTGTATCATTTTTAACGAGTTCGATAAAATGATCGCAGAAATCATTCCAAATAAATTCATAAAGATTAGCTCCTACAGTATGAAACTCATATTTTTCCATATTTTTTGTAACAGATTGGATCAATTGATTTTTCTTCGTTAAAATCCATTTTTGAGGAAGGGTTAATGTTTCCATACAGATTGGACTTCCTTGATAATCTTCTAATTTTAATAAAACAAAGCGAGAAGCGTTCCACAGTTTATTGATAAAATTCCAGGTTGATTTTACTTTTTCTTCATCATAACGTAAATCCATACCAGGAGAAGATGATGTTGTCAGGAAAAACCGCAGTGCATCTGCCCCATATGTTTCAATCACATCCATAGGGTCAACACCATTTCCTAAAGATTTACTCATCTTTCTTCCTTCCTTATCCCGAATTAAGCCATGAATTAAACAATCTTTAAAAGGTCTTTTTCCTGTAAATTCTAACCCTTGAAAAGTCATACGATTTACCCAAAAAGGAATAATATCATACCCTGTTACCAAGACATCATTTGGATAATAGCGTTTTAAATCTTCCGTCTCATCTGGCCAACCTAGTGTAGAAAATGGCCAAAGTGCAGAAGAAAACCAGGTATCTAATACATCTTCATCTTGTACCCACCCTGCTTCTTTAGGTGCTTCCATGCCAACATAGATTTGATCTTCTTTATACCATGCAGGAATTCTATGTCCCCACCAAAGTTGTCTTGAAATACACCAATCATATGTAATTTCCATCCAGTGATTCATTGTTTTTTCATAGCGCTTCGGTACAAAATTAACTTTACTTTCTTTGTTCTTTTGGTTCAAAAGCACTTGATCGGCAAGAGGTCTCATCTTAACAAACCATTGTTTTGATACATAAGGTTCAATCATGACACCCGTTCGTTCACTATGCCCTACCGCATGTACAATTTTACGCATAGATAGCAAAATACCCTCTTTTTTCAACTGTTCCACGACTTTTTCACGGGCTACAAAACGATCAAGTCCTTGATATTCTACGGGTACATTTTCATTTAATGTCGCATCTTTATTCAAAATGTTTACAAAGTCTAGATGGTGACGCATACCAACTTCGAAGTCGTTTGGATCGTGTGCTGGAGTAATTTTTACAACCCCTGTTCCAAATTCTGGATCAGCATGCGAATCTGCGACAACAGGAATCTTTTTGTTTACAATGGGTAGAATTACGTGTTTTCCAATGTATTTTTTATACCGTTCATCCTCTGGGTTTACTGCGACTGCAGTATCTCCAAATAAAGTCTCAGGACGTGTCGTCGCAACTTCCAAATAAGCATCGCTATCTTCGAGTTTATATTTCATATGATAAAAGTAACTTTCCACATCTTTATAGACCACTTCTTCGTTAGAAAGTGCTGTCATGGCTTCTGGATCCCAGTTGATAATTCGCTCTCCCCGATAAATAAGTCCTTTTTCGTAAAGTGTTACAAATACATGGCGTACGGCTTTTGAAAGTCCTTCATCTAATGTAAATCTTTCTTTCGAATAACAAAGAGAAAGCCCCAGTTTTTTCCACTGTTCATGAATGTTATCCGCATAGGTTTCTTTCCAAGACCAAGCATGTTTTAACCATTCTTCACGAGAAAGTGAGCGAGGATCCATTCCTTCTTCTCTTAGTTTTTGATCCACCTTTGCCTGTGTTGCAATCCCTGCATGATCCATTCCAGGAAGCCAAAGAGCATCAAAGCCTTGCATTCTTTTATAACGAATTAAAATATCTTGTAATGTTGTATCCCAAGCATGACCTAAATGAAGTTTCCCTGTTACATTAGGAGGGGGTATCACAATACAAAAAGGAGTTTTGTCAGGGTTCCCTGCTTCAAAGTATCCTGCCCCTTTCCAAGTATCATACTTCCCCTCTTCTACTTTCTTATGATCATATTTTTTCTCTAGCATACTTCCTCCTTTTCTTTTCAAAAAGAAAAAACGACTTCAACTTAAGGGCGAACACTTTGTCCGTGGTACCACCTTAATTACTAAAAAGTCGCTTTCTTTGATAACGGAACAATCCGGAATAATCTACTCCATTGCAACCTTCAAAGCTCTTCTTTACATAGTTACACCTTCCCTATGCTCTCTTGAAAAGAAGACACTTTTACTCCTCAATTTCATCGTATTTATCTGTATTATAAACAAAATCTTTGTTGTTGGCAAGTCCTTGCATAAAGTTTCTTTCTATATTCATAAAGGTTTAAAAACAAAATGAATTCACGATATTTTGAATATTTCTCCAGTTGAATGGATCAAAATAATTAAGTGATTTCAAAGGATTGACAAAATTCAATCTTATGTATGTTTATACATAGTATATATGTAATTATTTAAAATAATACGATTTATTATTTTCAGTATATTGTAAACCATATTGTTTTAATTTTAATTCTGCATCATAACAAGATTGGTTATTGCTTTCACTATTAGGTATATAGGTTGAAAATACAATCTCCTTTAAATATGTATTTTTATAGTTTTCATTTTTTGCTAACCCTTTGGTTTCTAAAAACGCATCCATATTCGTTGATAATAAATCAATATAATCTGTGGTTTTCAACAAATATTTTTCAAGTTTTATACTATTTTCTTGAGTAGCTTGTAATGTTTGACTACTTACGATTTCAAATTGAGAATCTATTAAACTTTTATATGATTTTCCCCATTCAATCATAGCATAAAAATTATATGCATTGCATCCATTATCATCTGATTTACTATATTCGTTCTTTCCAATAACAAATATGTAATGATTTGTTGATAATTCAGTTATTTTATTTTCCAATATTTCTTGTGAATTATTGAATTGTTGTAACTTTTTGCCAAAATTTAAATCGAAATTATAAAAATCTTTTATTCTCATTTTTTTAAAATTATTACTTGTAAGATTTAAATCTCCAGTATAATAAGTTATAAATATTGCATCATTTGTATCATCAATAGGATAAATTAAACCACCTTCATTTTCAATATTATTATCAGTGATTATTTTTAAATCATAGTCCCAATATCCATTATATCCATTTGTATGTGATAATCTTAATCCATTTTTAATGTAAAAAATAACTCTAGTAACATCTTTTCCAAACGAACTATACCCAGAATGATTTTCATCTACTTTGACAATATCCAAAATCTCAAATTTTAAAGTATTTAAATATTCCTCATCTATTTTTTTATTATATTCAATTTCAGCTTCAGTTGTAGTTGGGTTCTCACTTGAATTTTCTTCTTGCTTATTGCTACTATCATCTTTAGGAGATAATCCATTTATAAATAATGCGATTACCAAAGCGACAATTATGGTTGATAATAAAATTATTAAAATATACATTGTCTTTTTTTTCTTTGGTGGTTTACTATTATAATCATTAAAATTTGAAACGTTCTGATTGAATTGCACAGGTTGTGAAACTAGATTTTGAGACGGATTACTATGATTTAAATTTGGTTGAACATTTTGATTATTATTTGGAATATTAAAATGATTTTCATTCATGATTTAGCCCCTTTATCTCTTTCACCATAATTAAAAATTTCTATATTATTTCCCCCAAAATATCCACTTAAAGATATTTTATCATTTATACTATTTTCAAATTCATAAATATATTGCCTATCACCGAATGCTGTTTTTGTTATTTTAAATTTATTATCTAATTCCTCTTTATTATAATTCTTAATAGGCTTATTATCCAGCATAATTAAATCTGTCATATCAACAAATTCTAATTTAAAATAAGGAGCATTGTCTATATTATTTTTATATCTATCATAGTACAACCAATAATTAATTGATGTAGATACACGATCACTCTCATTTAATCGTATTGCTATACTAATGGTACTTATATTTTTATCTTTTTCGCCATCATAAAATTCATTATTTGGATAATATTTACATTCATCAGCATTGTCATAACAAACCGTGACTCCCGTTTTTTTACTTCCTTTAATTTTTGTTAATATATCATTTACCGACATTAATTGAGATAACTTAACCTCATTAATAGTTAAATTGCTGATTATTAAATTTTCATCAAATGAAATATCATTGTTTTCTTTTTTACCACAACCACTCGTTAATCCCATAAATAATAATCCTAATATTATTATTAATATTGCTTTTTTTCTCATAATCCTCCTACTTTCTTATCATTATTCTATCATAGAATTAATAATACATATATTTTTTTCCAAAATTACATACATATATACACAATCCTATGTAAACAAAAAAATTGAGTAGGAAAAAATAATAAATGATTTCGTTTCTCTCACATCACCCATACGTATCGATCGATATACGGTTTCAATCGATAGAAAAGTATGTCTTAAGTAATGGTCTAGTGGCGACACTAGTCATTTTGGTTTTAATCTTCTGTTTGTAATAAATATGTTTGACATTCGCCAAGAACTTCTTCTACACATTGCTTTAACATCACTATGAATGTATTGCGTTTTCCTCATGCTTCGTAGCTACTTACACATATAGAGACTTTCACCACCTAGCTATATTCTATAGCACAATGAAAAAATACGTTTCTTAAGCAAAACGCATTTTTATAGATAATTTTTTAACACTTCTACACTATCTTCTTGCATGGTTACATAAGCATCTATAATCTTGGTTACTTCTTGATCAATTTTCTTATTGTTTAAGATTTTTCTACCTTCAATAATTCCCATGTTAACACCTTGTAAGAGTAATTCTGCAATTTTTGAGTTACTCTTGTCGGTCATGGTCTTCATCTCTACAGAAGTCCAAGTCATTGCTTTTGTCATTGTTCCTGTCTCATGAGGGTTCCCATCATTGTATTTAGGATAAATCTCTTCAATTTCATTGGCAATCTTTTGATAATCTGCATACTGCTTTTCTAAAACACCTTTTAATTTTTCATCTTCTACTTTATCAAGCACAAAAGAAACTGCATCCATTCCCATACAAGCACCCTTATGAATTTCATCTAGTGCATTAATATTTTCACTCTTCATATCTTCCTCCTTTTTTAATATGAAGAAAGATAAAAAAAATATACAAGGAAATCAAAAAATTTCCTATTTTAGAAAAAAGCCAAGCAAAATTCAAATGCTTGGTTTGATAATTATTTTCCGAAATGGTAACACATGACACTGTTGACTAGTCAATAGCGTAGTATGAGAAAGAAATATTCCTTTTTGAAGCCTTCTTACAAACATAATTCAGTGACAACTAAGCATTCAAAAACTCTATTATATCTCTAATTTTGTCCAAGTAGAAACACCATAACGTTCTCCAGAATAATATATTTCATTATTCTTAGTAACAATCATAATTCCTGATGTGAAATCATAAACGTTTGAAACATTCGAAAATATTTTCGTGGGTTCATCGTATTTTTCAATTTGCTCTCCAACTCCAAATCTTGAAAGTGAATTTTCTCCATAAGCATATAAATCATTATTTTCCATTAATATTAGTATTCCATAAGCAGAATCATTAGACAAATAAACGTCTTTTATATTTTTATCTACAATTTTTTTATTTTTCTTACTTCCATAAAAAAATTCTCTATGCCATAAACTTCCATCTGTTTTTTTCAAATAAACGCTTTTTAAATCTGGATAAACTTTTTCAACATTGGATTCAAATACTAATGGTGTATCAATTCTTGTATTGTATTCCTTAGTTTGCTCATAATCATAGGTCCCACCAAAACCTATAACACTTAAATCATTATTACTATCTATTGTATAAACTTCGATATGCTCGCTGTTTGAAACTATTGTTACATCTTTTAAATTTTTTCCAACTTCTTTTTTGTTGTCATATGTTACATAATTATTACTACTACTACCAAAAGAGAAATCACTTGTACCAAGTATTCCATTAGGAATTTTATTGAATCCAAATACATAATAAGTGTTATTATTATCTACCAAAACTTTATTATAAAAATCCCCATATAATTCTTTTACATTATCCATTACTTTTTCTACTCTATGTTGACTTGTAGATATATCAAAAATATATTTATATACACTACCATCTTCTGTTAAAAATAAAATTGGCCTTTCTCCAGTTTCATCATTATATGAGTTATAATCAACAACATTTTTTATATTTTCTAATTCTATAAGCGTTGCTGTACCTTGTGAAGTTTCAAGATTTTTACCTTCAACGAAATCATATTCCCCGTTTATTATGTAAGACTTTTTATCAAAGGTAGTAAAAAACAAGCCCTCACTAGTAACGATAAAATTTTCAACATTTTTTACCATTTTTTCGATATTAACTGGAGAAAAAGAATCAATTACATACAAAGTACCATCATTTTTTAAAACATATGTAATGGCATTACTAAGGGAATTAGCTATATCAATTTTTTTAATTCCATCTTTGCTGATTGCTCCATTAGTTGATGAATTGTTAGAATCGTTATTACCACCACTTGAAAGCAGTTTACTACCCAAAACTACTCCAATACCAATAGCTACTACTGCAATGATTCCAAGAATTAGACCTAAATTCATTTTCTTTAGTGGTTTACTATTAAAACTTTCATGACTAGCATTCCCATTTAAAGAAGAGTTCATAGGTTGTGGCACAGGTTCTTGTACATTCGTCTGATTCGTTGGTTGTTGATAATCTATATCAACTTGTGGTTGACTACTAAATGTTGGTTGATTCACATTTACATTTTGATTAAATGTGTTATTTAAATCTTGATTATTAGGTATTCCATTACTCCCTTGTGTATTCAAATCATTTTGATTTAAGTTATTTGAATCTTGATTCATTGTATCACACTACCTTCCTATTATTTATTTTACCATCTAAATAGTGCTTTTTCAAGCTATTGTTTACCCTAGTTTGACAGTTTTAATTTTATTTCATCTATAATCCCTTACATATAAAGGGTTTTACAAATTTTAATCCGTG
>CANQVB010000012.1 GCA_947627225.1 uncultured Bacilli bacterium | reverse complement strand
CCCGATAGATACTATGATGATAGCTTCATACCTCCTTATTATGAACAGGAAGGATATTTTCCGAAAACAGAAAAACTTTTTTATGAAAACTTAGAAACTTATTTGAAAGATCCTACGAAAGAAGTGATTCTTGAAGCAGGTTTAGAATTACAAGAAGGAACATGGCAATTGTACGACCTTGAAACAGGAACACTTTATGGGGAAACAAATGCTGGTCATGCTATGTCTGTTGTGGGAATTTTAGAAAATGGTGATTTAATTGTCTCATCTTGGGGGAAAAGGTATCGATTTCATGTTACTGATTTTTCCCAAATTGCTGGTTTTACAATTGTCGAGTATAGTAATTAGATTTTGTAATTATCGAAAGAAAAGCACCTCGAAATCGAGATGCTTTTTTGTTAGTTGTTTTCTTCTTCGCTATCCTCTAGCATTTTGGTAATAAAGATTCCATATCCTCTTTTGGCATCATTTACGATAACATGGGTGACCGCTCCAATGATCTTGTTATTCTGTATAATGGGAGAACCACTCATTCCCTGTACAATTCCACCTGCTTCTTGTAAGAGAGTATCATCTGTAATTTCAAAGAGAATATTTTTAACGGCATCTTCTGGATTGACTTTTAAAATATTTATTTTATAGTTTTCAACCATATTTTTAGAAGTGACCGTATAAATGCTTGCCTCACCTTCCTTTACTTCTTCTGGTGTAGCTACTTCCAAAAGACTTTTATTAGGAAGCGTATCCTGATATGTACCAAAGATACCAGATTCTAGGTTTTTGTCAATACTTCCGTAGACTTCTTCTTTATCGTATGTCGCATTCTTTTCACCAGGTGATCCTGTTTCACTTTTGGTAATTCCTACCACATCTGCCTTAAAAATCTCGCCATCTTTGATTTCAAATTTTTTCGCAGTCGTCTTTTCTAAGATTTCATGTCCCAAGGCACCAAAGGTTCTCGTCTCAGGATCAATATATGTGAGTGTTCCAAGCCCAGTAATTGAATCTTTTACATAAAGACCTGTCTTATAAATACCATCTTCTTCTTGCATGATGGGAAGTGCAATGGTATATTTTTTGTTATCTCGCATGATTTGGATAGAGATAGCTTCTTTTTCTTTGTTTTCGTTGACTACTTTGACCATCTCATCAATCGTATCTACAGTCTTATTATTGATTGCTAAAATTTTATCACCCACTTGAAATCCTGCTTCTTTTGCAAGATAGTTGTCATTGACTTTGTAAAATCCTACAATTAAAATTCCATTCGAATTGACTTCGATTCCGACGGTTTCTCCGCCTGGGATTAAATTTTTTGCATAAGCCAAGACATTTAGTGGCAAAATAAATAAAAAGGATAGTATTAAAATTGATATTGTTTTTTTAAATTTCAAAAAATAACCTCCTTTCTTTTTAGCTACATTCTTAGTATCTTCGAAAAAAGTTTTTCAATGTGTGAAAATTTTTGGAAAAGCAGGAAAAAGTTTCTAAAAAACTTTTAAAATAATAGAAAAGCGGTTATAATAGATAACTGTTAGTTGGAGGGATTTTTCATGAAGGTTTGGACAAAAGTAAAAATTGAACAAAAAAATAAAGAAATTGATGCATTAATTCATGCATACACCAATTATCTTTTTAAAGATAATATGATGAGTGTTTTAGCTTTAAAATATCACATCGGTGAGGAAGATATTGAAAAAATGTATGAAACGATTGCGGCAAGAATTGCTGGAATTTTAATTTTATACATTGGAAATGACAAAAAAAGACTCTACGATATCTTTAAAAGATACCAAGGAAAAAATACTTACTTGAAACAAGTTACACCCATTGTGGAAGGATATATTGAACGATAAAAAAAGCAGCACACTGCTTTTTAATTCTTTAAAAGAAAACGCTAACTACAATACTAAACATACTAATTACTAATGCTAGTACTAATATAATGGATACAATTTTTATTGTTTTTTGGCTCATTATTTCACCTCTAGTTAAATTATACTCTTGAAATCGAATTTTGTAAAATAGTTTACTTTCTATTTTGGAAAAGGCGTGAATAAAGTAGAGTAGAGGCGATAAAAAATGAAGATACGTGAACAGACTAAAACATTGAAAAATTCGATTGAAGCACAGAAAAAAAGATATGTTTCTCTTGGCATTTTACTTGGGATTGGAATTTTAATTGGCGTTTTTTTTGCGCTTATTTTATCAAAAGGAGACAAGGCAATTATTAAGACGAGTTTAGATGCTTTTTTTAAAAGTGTAAACGCAGATGATTTGAACTATCTTTCTGCTTTTTATCAAAGTCTTTTCAATCTTGTAGTACCTGCGATTTTAATTTGGATTTTAGGAATTTCTATTATAGGTGCTCCGATTATTTTATTTTTTGATTTTTTTAAAGGATTCTTGGTTGGATTTAGTTTCAGTTCCATTTTAATCACTTATCATTGGAAAGGGATTTTAAAAGCCATTTTTTATGTTTTTCCACATCAAGTTCTGGGTCTTTTTTTAACCATTTTCTTGTGTTTTTATGCCCTTCGTTTTTCAGGAAAATTAGCATCCTTTCTTTTTCTCAAAAAAGAAATAGACTTAAAACGAGCCATGAAGCGTTATGTCAAGGTGCTTGGAATTGTTGTGATTGGTTTTTGCTTTTTATCTTTACTTGAAGTTTTTCTAGCGCCCGTGCTTTTACGTCTTGTATAATCCAAAAAACAACCTTATTTTTTTACAAAACTGTAAAAATAACGTATAATAAATGCATGAGGTGATAGCATGCCAAAAAAGAAAGTAATCGTTGGAATATCAGGAGGTGTAGACTCCTCTGTTGCGGCATATTTATTAAAAGAACAAGGCTATGAAGTTGAAGGATTATTCATGCGAAATTGGGATAGTTCGATCAATAACGATATTTTAGGAAATCCGAATTTAAATCATGCAATTTGCCCACAGGAAGAAGACTATAATGATGCGAAAGCAGTTTGTAAGTCTTTAGATATTCCATTACATAGAGTGGATTTTATTAAAGAATACTGGGATTTTGTGTTTACCTATTTTCTAGATGAGTTAAAGAAAGGAAGAACACCTAACCCAGACATTTTTTGTAATAAGTATATTAAGTTTGATGCTTTTATTGAAGAAGCAAAGAAATTAGGGGCAGACTATATTGCGACAGGGCATTATGCAAGTATAGAAAATGGCCTTTTAAAACGTGCGAAGGACCAAAATAAAGACCAGACATACTTCCTATCCCAAGTTTCTAAACAAAAGTTAAAAAACGTGTTATTTCCACTTGGAAATTTAAGTAAAGATGAAGTACGAAGAATTGCAGAGGAACAACATCTTATCACTGCAGATAAAAAAGATTCTACGGGAATTTGTTTTATTGGAGAGCGAAACTTTAAACAATTTTTAAGAAATTATCTTCCAAGTCAAAAAGGGAAAATGGTGAACTTAGATACGAAAGAAGAAATAGGCGAACATATAGGTCTTATGTACTATACAATTGGCCAAAGAAGAGGTCTAGACATCGGGGGAACAAAGAAACGACTTTTTGCAGTTGGAAAAAATTTACAAAAAAACATTTTATATGTCGCAGAAGGGGAGGAGAATCCTTATCTTTATTCCGATAGCTGTTTAGTAGGCGAGGTGAACTGGAACGGAGAGGAAAGACCAGAAGAATGTACTGCTAAATTTCGTTACCGTGATGTAGATCATCCTGTTAGACTGCATTATCAAGAAGATGGAAAAATCCTTGTACAGTATCAAGATGGAAAAGCGATTACACCAGGACAAGCTTGTGTTTTTTATCTAAAGGATCGTTGTCTTGGGGGAGGAATTATAGAAGAAGTACGAAAGGATGACAAGAAACTTTGGTATTTGTTGTAAAGTAATTTGTAAACAAAGAACTTGACTATTTACAGAATACCCTGTAAAATGATAATAGGAGGGTATGAAGAATGGAACAGTTAAATGATTTACTTTTGAAACTTGGTGTGTCTAAGGTACGACTTGCAAAATATTTAGGGGTGTCAAGACAAATGCTTTATAATTATCTTGCACTTCCAACACTTTCTGAGTGGCCAAAAGAGAAAATGACAAAATTACTCAGTCTCTTAAATTTAGAAAGCGAAGATGATTTTCAAACTGTAAAAGTGGATGGAGATTATATTATTGAAGTTGAAAATAGATTAAATGAGGGTGTAAGAGATTCATCCAATCGAGAAGTACTTGCAGATTTAAAAGGTTTCAATAAAAAAGAACAAGAAATTTTATCTGACATTATTAATCTTTTAAAAGAAAAATTACAAGAAGATAAAACGAAAACGACTTATAATACCTATTGCTATTTATATCATTATTTGCAATCTATGGAGACAACTGAAGAGTTGCGATATATATTAGTTTATATGTCTAAATCGTTAGGATTTACGCCACCTATGGAATTCGTTTTTAACCGTGACAAACAATTTATTTTTGAAAGTATCTTGTTTTCAGCGATGACACTTTATAATAGTGGTGGTGCTTCAAAAAATAAGATTGCAGAAACACATAAGCGTTTTGTAAAAGATATCGAGTTAAAAAACGAAGAAAAATTAAGTAGAACACAAGAGTTGAACACTGCAAAAGTACAGGCATTACGTGAACTAGGTTACACAGAAATCAATGAAACAAATGCCAAAGAAGTTTTAGAAAAAATTGCAGAAATTCAGTCTAGAAAGGTGTAGAAGTACACCTTTTTTGAATTCGTAAAAAAGTGTAAAGGAAAAGAATAGGGAAGAGTAGTGGACAAATAACCTCCTTAGGAGTTTGATTTAAAAAATACACTTTGTTAAAGCACTCCTTTTCCAAAAAGAAATGAGGCAAACTTCTAAATACTAGCATGATGTAGAATAAAAATTCAAAAATGTGATTTTAAAAAAATAAAAAATTATTTTTGATGCGCTTACAAAATTATAGCTTAACTATTTATTTAATAATAGTTCATTACATATTTCTAATCCTTTGTAATAGAATAAGAAATGGATCAGGATGAAAACAACAGTTCCAATTAAGAATATATAGAAGTTATAAAGCGTTGTAGGTTAAAAATAAAGGGTGAGAAGACGAGATTATATCAATGAAATACAAAAGATAAATGTTTTAGTTATCAATTATACATCCAAAAAACGGAAATTGTTTACTTTGTATAATTGATATTATGTTAACCTTTGTAAATTATGAATCAAAAAGATACTTTTAGAATAAGATGGTATTTCCCTATTTCGCTTGTCTTCATTTGGAGAACAGTTCTACTCTATTATCTTTTTGATTTTATTTTATATCAATTTATTATTTTAAACTTTGATTTCTTTGGTATATTCTTTTGATTTTCGTAAAGACTAGAGAAAGAGGAGTTGATAAAAAATGAGACAAAATAATCAAAATCAGAACAATGATTCAAACCGTAATGAGAATAACAGAAACCAGTCATTTAATCAGAAAAATCAAAATAATTGTCCAAGTAACAATAATAACAACAATAATTACCAACAAAATGACATACAACAGAATCAAACCAGTTCATTTGATCGTTTTGAAAACCAAAAAGAAGAGAACAACTAGTCTCTTCTTTTTTTGTATCGCTTCCCTATTCAAATGTATCTAAGATACTTTTTCCAATCTCAGGCGGTGATACATCAAAATTATCGGCGATGGTGGCACCTATATTTGCCAAAGTCTCCTGTATTGGAAGACGTCTTGGATTTTTAAAATTTCTACTATAGAAGAGAATTGGTACATTCTCTCTTGTATGGTCAAAGCCTTTAAAAGTAGGGTCATTGCCATGATCCGCCGTAATAATCAGTAAATCATCCAATTCTAATTTGTTGAGTAACAAAGGAATTTCAACATCTAGTTCTTCGATTGCCTTGGCGTATCCTTCTACATCACGATTATGTCCATATAAACTATCGAATTCACAAAGATTCACCATACATAGCCCCGTAAAATTTTTTTCAATGACACTCGTTAATTTGTTAATGGCATCCATATTACTACTTGCTTTCATACACTTATTAATTCCCTGCCCATCAAAAATATCGTTGATTTTTCCGATTGCAATTACATTATAGTGATTTTCATTGAGTTCATCTAAAACAGTTTTTTTGGGTGGTTTGACGGGATAGTCTTTTCGACCACTATTATTTAATTTAAATTTTCCTACAGTTCCAGTAAAAGGACGCGCCACTACTCTACCAACGAGCCAATCTTCGCGAACGGTAATCGCCCGAATTTTTTCGCAGTATTGATACAGTTTTTGAGGAGAAATCACATCTTCATGTGCTGCTACTTGTAAATCAGAATCTGCTGAAGTATAGACAATTAAAGATCCATAATTCAATTGTCTTTCTCCGAGTTCATTGATAATTTCATTGTTATTACTACAGCGATTTCCGATAACCCTACGTCCTGTAATCTTCTCTATGGTGTCAATTAATTCAATTGGAAAACCGTTTTCATTAAATGTTTTAAATGGAATATTTGAAGTAACTCCCATCATTTCATAATGTCCTGCAAGGCTATCTTTGCCAGCATTATTTGGTCTTGCAATGGTATAATAGGCATCCACTGCCTCATCTTCATTCATATTTAAAGTGTTTAAAAATCCAATTTTTTTCAAGTTTGGTATAAACAAGTCACACTTTTCTTTAATATGTCCTAATGTATTACAGCCATTATCTTGATACAATGTGGCATCATTTGCTTCCCCTACTCCTAAAGAGTCAAGGACCATTAAAAAGATTCTTTTAAATTTCATAACTTCCCTCTTTTATTGTTCATTTTTATGATTTCTTGGATGATATTTTTCGTAGTCTTCTTTGACTTTTTCATCGCTTACATGTGTATAAATTCGCGTGGTTACAATATCCTCATGCCCCAGTAACATTTGTATACTTCTAAGATCTGCGCCATGTGATAACAGATGTGTTGCAAAACTATGACGTAAGCTGTGTGGCGAGATATCTGTCGGAAGTCCTTTTTCTTTTAAAAGCTTCTTTAACATTTTAAAAAAGCCTTGTCTTGATAGAGGATTACCCTGTTGGTTTAAAAAAAGCACTTCTGTTGTTTTTCCTTTTAAAAGTTCTCTTCGAACCTCTAAATAAGCTTGGATAGCATCAATCGCATATTCTCCAAGCGGAACAATGCGCTCTTTTCTTCCTTTTCCTTTTACTCGAACAAGACAGTTTACAAAGTCCAAATCATACACTGTAATTTGAAGTGCCTCTGAAATTCTAAGTCCAGTGGCATATATTAATTCTATCATAGCTTTATTCCGATAGTCAAATGGCGTGTTTAATGGTAAATCCAAAAGACGTTCTACTTCTTCTTGGGATAGGCTTCTAGGAAGATGCTTTTTGGTTTTAGGACGAACAATCGTTGCTGCGACATCTTTCGTGACGAATTTCTCTTGTAACAAGTATTTATGAAAGTTCTTGATGACTGTCAACTTATGTGCCACTGTATAATCTTTTTCCTTTTTCTGAAAACAAGCCTTTAAGTAAGCAATGATTTGTTCTTTGGTAATTTCCTGATAAGAGGAAATATGTTCTTTCTCTTTCATATATTTCAAATAGCTTTTTAAGGAATATTGATAGGTTTTTCTCGTGTTTTCTGATAGGCCTTTTTCATATTCACAAGCTTCGATAAAGTTTAAAACCACATCTTCTAATTTCATAACACCACCTATTTTTATTATACTGTTTTCTAGGATTTTTTACAAATCAGAAGAAATATGATAAACTAGGACTACAAAAAGGAGGAATCACTTTGGTAGTAGGTGTAATTGCAGAGTTAAATCCATATCATCAAGGACATCAAAAGTTATTGGATGAAATTTCCAAGAAATATAAAGATTCCACCATTGTCATGGTTTTAGGAGGACACTTTTTGCAAAGGGGAATTCCATCTGTTCTTGACAAATGGAAAAAAACGGAAATTGCTTTACAACATGGTGTGGACTTGATCGTTGAACTTCCCTTCCCTTTCGCAACACAAAGTGCTGATATTTTTGCGAAGGGTGCCATTTTTCTTTTGAAAGCTCTCCAAGTTGATGTCTTAGCTTTTGGCACAGAATCAGAGGATGTAGAAGGCTTTCAGGAACTTGTAATGGCCCAAAAAGAAGACATTTTTGATGCACTGGTACAAGTGTTTTTAAGAATGGGAAAAAATTATCCTACTGCGCTTTCTTGTGCTTTGGAAGAGCTAACAGGAAAACGATTTTCATTACCCAATGATTTGCTTGCCATTAGTTATTTAAAAGCAATGCAAGATTTAGATGCACCTTTTGAAATTTTTACGGTAAAAAGAGAAAATCATTCACACCTTCTAGATACGAATCTCAATCTAGAAAGTGCAAGTAGTATTCGAAGGTGCCTTCATGAAAAAAGCTTACCTAAAGGAGTTCTTCCAAAGGACGTAGAAGAACTTCTTCCTCAAAATATAGTTACACAAGATGATTTTTTTCCCTATCTACGCTATAAAGTATTGTCAACAAAATATCTAGAAGATATTTTAGGCGTTTCGCCTAGTTTGGCTAAAAAATTACAAGAGACGATCTTAGAAGTTGATAATTATAAAGAACTGGTCGAAAAACTACATACTAAAAATTATACATATAATTATTTATCAAGAACACTCTTACATGTTTTAGTCAACTTTACAAAGGAAGAAGCAAAGCAATTTGAACTTCCTAGTTATATTCGGATTCTTGGCTTTTCCAAAAAAGGAAGATGTCATCTTAACCAAATTAAAAAAAGCTGTACACTTCCTATTTTAAGCAAATTTCCAAAGCGAAAAGATGAACTATTGAAATTAGAAATGCGTGCAACACAAATTTATAGCTTAGCGCTTTCTAAAAAAGAGCAAAAGCTTCTTCTTTTTAAAGAATTTGGCCAAGCTCCTATACAAACTGAAAGATAAAAAGAAATCACCTTGATAGATTGTTTATCTAGAAAGGTGATTTGTTTGTCTTGCTTTTTAAGTGTTTTGGAAAGCTTATTTTTGACAATTTGGACAAAAATAGGTACCTCTTCCATGAATGCTTTGTTTTTGAATGAAAGTTCCACAAACAGGACATGCTTCTCCTTTTTTACCATGCACCAATAATTCATTCTGAAAACGTCCATGAACTCCTTCTTCTGATGTGAAACTTTTGATCGTCGTTCCCCCTAAGTCGATTGCTTTGGTTAAAACGAGACGACAATTTTTGATGATTTTATCACATTCTTCGCATGTTAAATCAGATGCCTTTTTAAAGACGTTAATTTGGCTTAGAAAAAGAATTTCATCATCATAGATATTCCCAATACCTGCAATAATACTTTGATCGAGTAAAACGGTTTTAATGGGTTGGTTTCTGTGTCTTAGTTTTTCAAACAAATAGTTTTTGGTGAGGTTTTTATCGTTAAATTCTAATCCTAATAAAGAAATCGGTTTTTCTTGTTCTAATTTTTCTTTGGCAATTAGGTACATTTTTCCAAATTTGCGTACATCATGAAAACGAAGACTTGTAGAATCATCCAGTATAAATTCTACATGTTCATGTTTGGAAAGCAAATCTCCTTTTTTTCGAAATATGAATTTTCCTTCCATTCGAAGATGAATCAGTAAGACATCCTTTTCTAAAGTGATTACAATCCATTTTCCACGTGTCGAAATTGTTTGTATCTTCTGCCCACAGATTCTTTTGATAAATTCCTCTTTTTTCGGTTTTGCAAGAATATTTTCCCAATAAACATGCATCTGTATGATTTGTCTTCCTATTAGTTTAGGCTTTAGGGCTTTCATCACAGTAATTACTTCAGGTTTTTCTGGCATGCGATCACTTCTTTCTCTTATTTTGCTTCATACCAATCCGAACCTGTTTTAATATCAACAAGAAGTGGAACACGGAGGGAAACCACATTTTCCATGATATCTTTTACGATGGCAGAAACTTCTTCTAATTCCTCTTTTAAAACATTGAAGACAAGTTCATCATGTACTTGAATCAACATTTTACTTTTAAGATTTCGTTTTTGAAAAGTCTCATATATTTCAATCATGGCTTTCTTTAATATATCAGCAGCGCTACCTTGAATCGGTGTATTCAATGCAATTCGCTCTCCCCCACTGCGCACTGCATAGTTTTTGCTTTGCAGTTCTTTGATCATTCTTTTACGATTCATAATCGTCTTAGCATATCCGTTTTTATAGGCCTCTTCTTTTTCTTCTTCCATATACTCTTTAATACCTGGATAAGTTTCCCAGTAAGTATCTAAAAATTTTTTGGCACTCGATACATCGATTTTTAAGTCTTCCGAAAGCCCAAAACTACTAATTCCATAAATAATCCCAAAGTTAACTGCCTTTGCAGTCCTTCGCATATTGCTAGTTACTTGGTCGATTGGAACATGGAAAATATCAGCAGCAGTCTTGCTATGAATATCTTGATTTTGTTCAAACGCTTCGATCATTCCTTTTGCATTCGCAATGTGTGCAAACATACGCAGCTCAACTTGCGAATAATCACTGGATAAAAGCACTGAATTTTCTTCTGGTATAAAGGCCTTGCGAATGAGTTTACCTGCTTCGGTTCGAATCGGAATATTTTGCAAATTTGGTCTTACCGAAGAAAGTCTTCCGGTACGTGTTAGAGTTTGATTAAATACGGTATGAATCTTGCCATCTTCTCTTATTTCTTCTTTAAGTCCAACTGCATAAGTTGCATATAGTTTAGAAAGTATTCTATAATCCAAAATCTTTTCTATAATGGGATGGAAATGAAGAACTTTTTCCAAAATATCTTTGGAAGTTGAATAACTACGCTCCCCGACTTTCTTTTTGGGATATGGAATTTCAAGTTTTTCAAAGAGTATTTCTCCCAGTTGTTTCGGAGACATAATATTGAATTTGCATCCTGCATCTTCATAAATTTGCGCTTCTTTGGCAGCTATTTCTTTAGAAAGTTCTCCTTCCAATTTGGAAAGATAGTCTTTATTGACTCGAATTCCAGTTTGTTCCATGTCTATGAGGACAAGTGCAAGAGGCATTTCAATTTCTCGAAATAACGCATCTTCCCCATTTTCCTTTAACTGTTTTTCTAATTCTTCTTTTGTATCCCATATAAATTCCACTTTTTCTAAGCATTCTTTTTTGGTCTCTTCTACGGACATAAAATGAGGTCGTTTTACACTCCCATAACTATCTTCAAAAAAAGGAAGTAAATACCCTAAATCTTTTGCCACATAAGCAATATCATCTCGAACATCATAATCGAGTAAGTAAGTAGCAATCATAGTATCAAAAGTGACTTGCTTTAGTTGAATGCCATATCGATTTAATACAATGGTCGCTTTTTTTAAATCATAGGTATATTTTTCTTGTGTACTTTCAAATAGATTGGCATAGGATAAAATTTCATTTTCTGGAATAAAGTATTTATTAGTTTGGTCGCAAATAGAAATTCCCAATACTTTATTTTTGTTATAATCCATACCATCCATCTCTAAGTAAAAAGCGAAAGGATGATCTGGAATAAAGTTTTTTATTTCTTGTACTGTCTTTTTGGAAATGGAAATCTCCTTTTTTTCTTGTGTAGGTAACTCAATTTTTTTTAAAAGAGATGCGAATTCAAATTCTTGTAAAAGCTGAATATATTCTTCAATGTGATATCCGTTATACTGTAGTGTTTCTAGTGTAAAAGGAAGGGGTACATCACGATAGATCGTTGCAAGATGATAACTGAGATAAGCATTTTCTTTTTCTTGCTCTAATTTTTCTTTGGTCTTTGGAGTCAATTCATCAAGATGTGCATATAAATCATCTAAATCTTTGTATTTATTGAGCAATGTTGTCGCTGTTTTTTCTCCAATACCTTTCACACCTGGAATGTTGTCGCTAGAGTCCCCCATTAATGCTTTTAAATCAATAATATGAATCGGATCGAAGCCATACGTTTGTTGGAACGTTTCTTTGTTCATTCGTATAAAATCATTTTTTTTAAGGAGTTTTACTTCTACTTCATCACTGATTAATTGAAGTAAATCTTTATCACTACTAATGATGGTAGCTACAAATTCCTCTTCTAAATCCACTTGCTTGGCAACTGTTCCTATAATATCATCCGCTTCATAATTTTCAATTTCAAAATGTTGAATGCCCATTGCATCTAAAACTTCTCTTGCTTTCGGAAGTTGGACCCGTAACTCTTCTGGCATCTCAGCTCGTCCTGCTTTATAGGCTTCATACTCTTGATGTCGAAAAGTTTTTCCTTTATCGAAGGCAACTAAGATATAAGAAGGATTTTCTTCTTGGATAATTTTATTCATCATGGTAATGAATCCATAAAGTGCATTGGTTGGAAAACCTTTGGAGTTTTTCATAATCACGCCACTATAACTCGTTGCAAAATAGCTTCTAAATAGAAGATTGTTCCCATCAACTAATATTATTTTTTTCATTTTGTACCTACTTTCTTATTTCCATTATAGCACGACACAAGTTAGAATAGATAGCACGAGTTACAAATTAAGTCAAATTTATCGATACTTTCTGATAATAATTTTGATAATCTTCCCTATTTTCTAACTCACTCATACGATCACATAATACAAGACTTAATAAGACTGCACAAATATAAACCATACTAACACCTAAGGCACCTTTCACAATTTTTTTCATTTTATCACTCTCCTTTTCTATATTTATTTTATATCGAACTAATATTCGGAGTCAACGCTTTTTAAAACTTTTGTTCGCATTTTACACGTTCTTTAAAATCGATAAAGTTCATTTTGTTAGAATATAACGAAAACAATTGTTTGACATTTACATTTGTTCGTGTTACTATGGAACTATAAAGGAGGAAAAATGGAAAAGTTAACAGAAAGACAGAAAGATATTTTACAAATCGTAAAGGAATTGCTTGCGAAAAATGGATATGCCCCAACCGTTCGTGAAATCGGAAAGAAAGCAAATTTAAATTCACCTGCAACGATTCACTTTCATCTGAAAGAGCTAGAAAGAAAAGGCTATATTAAAAAAAGTGCAGGAACCAATCGAACCATTCAACTTTTAGTACCCAATGAATTTGTAGAGACAGAGGAAAATGTCATCAATGTGCCTTTGGTTGGAAAAGTAACTGCAGGAACGCCGATTGAAGCCATTGAGACGCCAAACGAACTTTTTTCACTTCCAGCATCTCTTTTGGGGAATAAGAAAGAAGTCTTTACTTTAAAGGTCAGTGGAGAATCTATGATTAATGTTGGAATTTATGATGGGGATATTTTAATTGTAGAACGACAAAGTACAGCAAGAAACGGTGAAACTGTTGTTGCCATGACAAAGGAAAATGAAGCCACTGTAAAAACATTCTATAAAGAAAATGGACACTTTAGATTGCAACCTGAAAATGATACAATGGCACCGATTCTTTTAGACGAAGTTACGATTCTTGGAAAAGTAATTGGACTTTATCGCAAATTTTAAAGAACCTATTTGGAAAGGTTCTTTTCTTTTTGGTCTAATAAAGTTTTTACAATGTAGTTTGCAGCATAAAGCCCTGCAGTCGCCGGTGTAAATATGGAGGATGCAATGGTATTCGTGGTATTTTCAATTGGCTTTTCCCTAGAATAGACCACTGGAATATCAAGAGAAAGCCCTTCCTTTCGAAATAGCGTCCTCATCTTTCTTGCTAAGGCATCTTCGGATGTCTTTTTCAGTGTCGTTATTTCTACAAGCTCTACTTCTTTTCGGTTGCCAGCACCTAATGCCATAATACTTGGAATCTTCATTTTTTGGCACCACTTGGCAAGGGCAACTTTGGCACGACTATCATCACAAGCATCTAACAAAAAAGAAATCGGTTCATTCAAAAGTATGTCAATATTTTCTTCTGTCAGTTTTTCCTGGATGGTAATGACATGACAATCTGGATTGATCGCATGAATTCGTTCTTCGAAGCAAGCAACTTTAGCCTTTCCAATTGTAGAGTTGAGTGCGACTAACTGTCGATTTATATTGGAAGGTGCGACTGTATCAAAGTCAACTAGAATCAGTGTACCAATGGAAGTTCGTGCTAAAGCTTCTAAGGCCATACCACCAACACCCCCTACTCCAACGATACAAACCGTCATAGAAGATAAGTATTCTACATTTTCCTTTCCATATAACAAACAAAGGCGCTCTTTCATAATTAAGCTGCCTTTCTTGTATCAATGGCCTTGATGTAAATTTTTTGTTGTTCTGTAAGCTTAGGCCAAGATGGTTGTGTTGCATAAATTTGTTGATGTAAGCGATTCATTTTAATATAGGTTTTACTATTTTGGCGCGCCATTTCTTGATAGATTGCAAGAAATTTTTTGGGGCGCATTTGAATCTGGTTTTGTACCGTTCTATCGTGCCAATCATCAATAGTCGTAAACTGGAGTGTTTCTAAGTATTCTAAAACATCCACACCTTCACGAACAATTCCTTCTTTTTCTTGCATAAATTCTTCTTTTAAGCCAATTTTTTCAAACGATAAGAAGGAGTGATACTTCTTGTCTTCTGTGTTTAGTCTCAAATCATTAAGAAGTTTGCCATACAGTTTATCAAGCGCGAGATTTCCTCGTTTAGGAGGATGTGGTGCATAATACTTGGTACAAAAATCTTTTTCTTTATAGTTTTGACTATAGACTATAACCTTATCTTGTTTGGTTTCAAGACACCTACGAACAAAATCTGTTAGAATTTCAGGATGAAGTTTCAATGTTTTTTCCATGCGTTCCTGTTCTTCTTTGCTCATATCACTTCCAAAATAGTGTATCCGATTGATTTCAAAGTTTCCTAAGAAATTAGGATTGTGTTCTTGTAGAAGAACGTTTTCTTCTTTTTTTACAGTTTTAAAAGATATTTGCAGGTTTACAATAATTCCTTTTACTTTCATTGGTAAAATTAGCATGGCACACACCTCATTTCTTTGCTTGTTTATTATACCAAAAAACAGCAAAAATGTAAATGTTTACTTATAATTTGGATAGAATCTAGAAAACTTATTCTAAAAAAGAAAAACTAGAATAACTCTAGTTTATTAACATTTGGTAGTCCGTACGGGGTTTGAACCCGTGAATACGAGCTTGAGAGGCGCGCGTGTTAAACCACTTCACCAACGGACCAGATTCTCTTTCAAAAGACAATCTTATTTTAGCATGAAATGGTTTTCTTGACAAGACCTTCTGGTTTTGAATCTTTGCTATTTTGAATTTATTTTTTTTTGATATGTTTTGAATATGTCGCTTTCTTTTCGTTCTATTAGGGTAATTTCAACATTTATTTCCCATTCTTCCATTCTGGCAACTAAATATTCTAATTGTTGTTTGTTGTCAATATTCCATTCATCATCTGAGTGTGTGTCCCTGTTTTTTTCTTGTTCCATCTCATTTAAATATGCTTTTAATTTTTCTATACCCGCTAGAAATCTTGGTTCCTTCGTAACAGTTTCTACAAACTGGATTCCATCTTTTCTTGCTAAAATTTCTCCATTTTGGGCAATTTTGGCTCCATATAGTGCTTTTTCCTTGCCTTTTGCATTTGTAATCGCTTCTACAAACTTGTCTCCATCTTCTCTTTCTAAAATTTTTTCATTTTGGGCAACCCATGCTCCATATTGTGCTTGATAGTCTTCCTCTGCACTTGTAATCAATCGAACATATTGAAGGGCATTTTCATTTTTTAAAATGGTTTCATCACGTGCAACCATTGCTCCATATATCGCTTGTTTTTCTCCTTTTGCATTTGCAACAGCTTCTACAAACTGGACTCCATCTTCTCTTTCTAAAATTTTTTCATTTTGGGCAACATAAGAACCATATTCTGCTTGGAAGTTTCTCTTTGCATTTACGATAGCCTCTACAAACTGGAGTCCATCTTTTCTTTCTAGAATTTTTTTATTTTGGGCAACTTTTGCTCCATATCTTGCTTGATACGATTCCTTTGCATTTGTTATCAAGGCAACATAGCAAATGGCATTTTCATTTTTTAAAACATCTTCATTACAAGCAAATTGTGCTCCATGTTCTGCTTTCCAATACCATTCTTGATTTTTTATGATTTCTCCTATTTCTACTATTTTTAGAGGTTCTTTTTGATACATCTCATATACAGGATTTTTTTTCCTTTTTAAAGCAAAAAATTCTAATAAATATAATCTTATTTTTTCAGTAGAAGATAAGATTAAAGTAAGTACCTCTTCACCATATGCACCAAGCGTTTGAATATCAATTGTTTTGATTTTTTCTTCTTCTAGATTTTCTTCTATCCATTGAATCAGTTGTTTTTTCTTTAGACTCTTTCTTATCCACTTCATTGGTCCTATATTCATAACCGTTCCTCCTTGTTTATCTATTATAGCAGAGAGATTTATTTTCTACAACAGCGTTTTTAACGTATAATAACGGATACTAAAAAAGTATTCTCGCTTTTTTTAGAATACTAACGAACTGCTTTTTTCTTTGGAACTTCCATCTCTTTTTCCTGTTTCTTATTCCAAAAATAGACAGGCAAATATGCAAGAAAACAAACAAGAATTCCGGTTCCCATCAACCAAATCATAGGATGATCAAACCAAACTAAGAATGGGAAAAGTTTCAGCATATGATCCGGGAGTTTATTCATCATAATATAATTGGTTCCAAAAATAAGATTAAAAACGAACATAATTCCAAAGATACATAAAGCGCCTAAAAACGCTCTTGGTAAATCCCTTTTCTCAATTTTATAATCTAATACATATAACGTATAAAGAGATGCGACTAAAAAGAAATGATGACTAATAAAGAATTGCCAAAAAATAAAACGGTCTGGTCCACAGGTTAAATCTGGGAAAAGGATAGCTGGAAGCGGTCCTAAAAAAGAAAGAAAATAAGTTAGTTTATAAAGCTTTCTATTTTCTGTTATCATGGTAATCATGAAAAGTCCACCACTGATAAAACAAAGATGAAGTGGCAAATGTACGTGCCAATCCCAAGTTCCCATAATGATCATAGGAACATAGTAAATAACCATATTTAAAAACATAAAAATGGCAATAAAGTATCTTGCTTCTTTATCATGGTATTTCCATTTTCGTAGTTTCTCTCTGTTATGATAAATCAAAAAAATGGCAAGGAGTGTCGCGACTGACATCACGATATGCCAAAAACCAAACAAATGAAAATGAAATATTCCTGGAACTAATCCAAAAAATTCTTTCATGCCTTCACCACCGTTCTACTTCTTTTTATACCTTATTCATACCTATCTAAAATTACGCTTCTTCTTGGGAAGAATCTTGAAACAATTTTTGGACATTGTCTTTTGGAATTACCATTTTGAATCCTTTTTTTACTTCCAAATGAAACTGGTTAGTATTGTGTTTCATTTCTTCTCCATCCACACACCATGAAGATTCGGGAATCTTTTCAAAAGTAAGGTCAATCTGATTGGTTTGATAGTATGTAATTCCTGGAATCTTGTGAATGTCTGTTGTTCTAAGATAATAAAGTATTCGCATAATATCTTTTTTTGTTTTTACACTACAAAGTGCAACTTCAAACATGTTATCATTTAATTTCATATCTTTGTAGATATTTTCCATTCCACGACCCGCTAGATGAGAGGTGTTGGTAATGAAGAAAAAGGAAAAATCTCCCTCATGGGTTATTCCGTCTACTGTGTATGTAAGATGATAATTTTGAATCTTTTTGGTCAGTTGTTTTAATCCATATAGAATATAGGCAACTTTTCCATATTTTTTCTTAAGTCTTCTCGGTGTATTGTAACTTACATCTACAAAATTTCCAAGACAAGCCACATAGATAAAAGGATGCGTATTAATCATACAAACATCGATTTCTTGGGTGGTTCCATTTAAGATACGTAATATATTAGAACGCATATCTTTGGTAAAACCATACATCATACCTACATCATTGGTCGTTCCAAGTGGAAGATAGGACAAAAGGAGTGGTTTTTTTCGTGCAACATTTCCTGCGACTGCTTCATTGAGCGTTCCATCTCCCCCAGCGACAATCACTAAATCGACTTCCTCTAAACTTTGGATGAGTCTTGTGGCATCTTTTTTCTGTGTTGTACTTCGAATCGACACTTCATAGCCAGCGGTTGTAAATATCTCCTTAAAAAGCGCTAGAAATTTTTCTTTTTTCACTTTCCCACTTTCAGGATTATAGATGAGTACACATTTCTTGCTCATTTTGCTACACCTCTTTTTAATCATTTACTGTTTACTAGTTTTATAAAATTGAAGTCGCTTAACAAGGCCTTCTTTGCCAATAATTTTTAAGATTTGAAATAAATTAGGAGACTCTTTTCTTCCTGTTATAACATGGCGAAGTGCTTCACAAATCATTCCAACATGTCCTTTATAAAGAGTTGGATTTTCTTGATACATTTTTGGACTTGGCGCGTAATTATGCCGGATAGCAAATGTCTTCATAGCATCAAACCATTCATTTTCCGTCTCTTTTTCTTCGTATTGTGATACGTACTCTTCTAATAGTGAGATATCTTCTTCTGTATCCAAGTCTTGATACGTTTTCTTGGCATCTTCAAAGAAATAAGAATCATATAGATAGGAAATTTGAGGTTTTACACTACTCCAATTTTTAAAATCTTTTCGAGGCTTTTTTTGTTCTCTTTCTATATTAAAGATTGCAAGCGAACGCAAGCTTTCTTTTTCGAGTAATTGTGCGAAAGATGCGTCATATTTCTTTGCCCACGCTAAAACACTTTCATATACTTCTTCCTTTTTTAAAGTACTGATGTAATTTTTAGAAATATTGTCCAGTTTTTCTAAGTCGAAGAAGGCACCACTGGAACTCATTTTCTTTGGAGAAAATGGAAAATCTATAAAACTTAATGTTGGGTGTGCTTGATGCCACTCCTCATAATTTGAGTTGGCAATGGTCATAATCGCTTCAATCACAGCAAGTGGAGGGTACCCTTTTTCTTCGTAGTAGTGCATAGAGGATTCCGGATCTTTTCGCTTACTTATTTTTCTAGCTTTTCCTGTTTCTTCATCTTTCTTTAAAATCAAGGGAATATGAATATATTTAGGCACCTTCCATCCAAATGCTCTAAATAAATCAATATGTAAAGGAACGGAGCTTAACCACTCTTCTCCACGAACCACATGCGTAGTTCGCATGAAATGGTCATCAATGACATGCGCAAAATGATACGTTGGAAGCTTGTTATCAGATTTCATAATTGGAACATCTTGGTCATTGGTAGGAAGTTCCATTCGTCCTTTCACCAAATCATCAAAGACAAATTTTTGATCAAAGTTTCCTGTTGATTTAAAACGAATGACATAAGGTTCTCCTTTTTGAATGCGCTCCATTTGTTCTTCAATGGAAAGATTTCTACAGAAAGCATAATTTCCATAGTATCCGGTTCGAACCTTGTCTTGTTCTTGACTTTTTCTTGTTTCTTCTAGTGTTTCTTTACTACAAAAACAAGGGTATGCTTTTCCTTCTTGAATTAAGTATTTGATGAATGTGTGATAGATTTCTTTTCGTTTGCTTTGAATATATGGACCATAGTTCCCTTTTACTTCTTCTTTCGTTTCATATTCATCAGGAAGCATGTCGTATTGTGCTAAAATTTTCATAATCATAGCAACAGCATTTTCAACTTCCCTTGCTTTGTCAGTATCTTCATTTCGAAGATAAAAGACGCCATTTGAATTTTTTGCAAGCACATAATCAATCACACAACTTAAAAAATTTCCAATGTGCATAAATCCAGTAGGACTTGGCGCAAAACGAGTTACTTTAGCTCCTTCTACAAGATTTCTAGCGGGATACTCTTTTTCATAGTCTTCTATTGTTTTGGTTATCTCAGGAAAAATTAGTTCTGCAAGATCTTTATTTGTCATAAATGCCTCCTTTATATGAAAAAGCATCTTTTGATGCTTCAAATCCACTTGGCTGCCCCAGTTAGATTCGAACTAACGAAATCGAGCGGTCAGAGCGCTCTGCCTTACCACTTGGCTATGGGGCAAAATCAATATCCAAAGTTATTTTATCCTAAATCTACTATACTTTCAAGTTTTTTTCAAAAAGTATTTTTTCCTTTGTAACCTTTTTTGAAAAATTCGTAGAAAAAAAACACTCCTATAATTGATGATTTTTCTTAAAAAAATAGTCTAAAAGGCAAAGAGATGCTGTGGAAAACTTTTTATGGCACACCAAAAAGATTCACTATATGTGGAATTTTTTCATGACTATTTTCTCTAAATGGATTTCAAACATCTTATCTTATCTGGATGCTTATCTATAAGATGCCCCTTCGCCATTGCTAACATTCCTATCATCATCATATCTATCATCACTGTCGCCTTTTTTATTCCTCTAACTCGATTATTTTCTAAATTAAAATCTCTGTCCATTCTTCCATTTATTCGCTCCAATGCTGTCCTTTTATTGTATTTTCTTTCCCACTTCTTACTATCCCTTGCAATTGGTGTAAATATTCTCTCATCATAACTTATATCTATACTATAAACTTTGTTATTATGCCCATATCTTAATGTGTTCTTTACTTTATCGTATCCCAAGTATTTTAATGCTTCTATCTCTCCATCTTCATTTACTATACTTACTTTCCCATCATACGTATAAACTATATTTGTATCCTTATATTGTTTTGTTGCTTCACCATCTTTCCATAAATTTCTAATATCTATTACTGGTTTTATTTCATTACTCTTTAAATATGAAATCATATCTTGACTATCATATCCTTTATCTGCTGTTAGAGTTTCTATCTTGTCTTTCAACTTTATGTCCAACATATTGATATGTTTTTTTAATTCTTTTTTCTCTGATACGGATGCTTTGGTTACTGTATATTCTATTGGCAGTTCATAGTTTACATCTGCAAGCAAGTGATACCTATATCCAAAATATGTTTTCTTTTTTACCTTTGTTTCTCCTGTTTTTGGATCTTTATAATAGTTTTCTTTTATTGTATAATCTGCATCCATATCACATCTTGAATCCTTTGGATCTCCATTTTTATTTGGTCCTTTTGCTCTTGATGAAAATATCTTTCCATCTTCTCCTACATCTTTCCCAAAATCTTTTAAACTCTCATACATAAAGTTCCTTAACTCGTAAAAACATTCTTTTAATAATGGCTCTATCTTTTTTAGATTCTTAAGCATATTAGTATATGCCTTAGATGGTGGCACTAATTTATTTTTACCAAAAAAATAATCATAATCATTGAATCCACATATTTTTCTTAAATCTCTATTTCTAGATAATTCTCTCCTTAGCTGTTCCGCTGTAGAACACTCAAGTAATGGCATAATTAAAAGAGAATTCCATACTGGTATTACTGGATAATCATTTCTACCTTTTCCTCTTATCTCCAACAACTTATTTATTATTTTTTCATCTGGTACATTTTCTATTAAAAGCTTACATCTTTCTAAGTCTCCTAAAATTTCAATTTCACTATAGTCAAATATTGTAATTTGTGGTATTATTTTCATTGGATATATCACCTCGTTATTTTAATTTTTTTTACAACTATATTATAATATTTTTTAGGTGATAAGTCCATTAAAACCCTTATTTTATAAGGGTTTTAATCATTCAGTGCGAAAAATTTTAATTTTTAACAATATAAACAAAAAAGTGAACAATTTCCCTTATTTTTCGGTGCGTTCATTTTTTTATTACCATATTTTTCCTTTGTTTTTATTACTTATCATCAACAAAGGAATTTATTCAAAAAAGAAACGACTTAAATAGCCGTTTTTTTGGTAAATTGACATTCCGTTTTATAGATTGTTGTTTGAATGGACTGGTTTTGCATAAAATTGTTTTACTTTGGGTGCAAAACCAAAATACTGTAACGCTTTTCGTTTTTCTTGTTTGTTTTTGTTAAGAATGTCTTCCTTCATTTGTTCGAAAGGATAGATTGATTTCTTTTCTTTTAAGCATCTACTTTCTTGAATAGCAACTTCTAACAGTTCTTTCCTATTTTTCAAGCGGTAGAAAGCATGAATATTCTCTTCATTTTGTAAAGAGTCAATCGCTGCTAACTGTTTTAAAACAGTATGTTTATCCATCCGTAACAGAAGTTCTGCAAAGCTATAATACGCAGTGAAATCTTTTTGTATACACAAAGAGGCACTTTGACTTCTTTTTTCGATTTCTTGTGCTACATATAAAGCATCTTCATAAGTGGATAAAAATTGATACCATGTATTAAACGCGAAAGAATCGTGCCTTGCTTTTACTCTTTCTGAAAGAACGTTTGCAAGATCCTCTTGCTCTTCCTCGCTTTGAGGTAAATTTAAATCTCGTAAGCGACAAGCCATGGATATCTTTTTTTGTCGTTCCATCTCATCAATAACAGCACAAACTTCATAAATGATTTGCTCTTTTTCCATGAAACCCCCTCTTTTCTTTTACGCGCTTTATTATACCATATTTTAGAAAAAAAAACAAGAAAAAGTCATTTTACTTGTTTTTACATATATTTTTCCATCGATTTCATCATTTGGTTGATTTGTTTTTGACTGGGCTTTCTACCCATCTGCATCATTAAAGTTTTAATCATCTCTTCGTTGATTGGAGGATTTTTCTTCAGATATTTTTTCATTACAAATCTAGCAACAAAAAAACCAATTATAAATCCAACAATGACACCTACAACAACTAATAAGATATCATGAAGCATCTTTCTCCCTCCTTTATTTTTATTGTACTAAAAAGGAACCATTTAGACAAGTACTTTTAAGTCTTCCAAAAAGAAGTAATCCTGATTTTGAAAATCACAGACAAAATATGGATTTTCAAACTGATTTAAAACATGCAGAAATTCTGAATTGTCCTGGTTACTTTCAATTTGAATATAGGCATGTTTTATGATCATACTACTCGTTTCATCTTTATACAAATTATTGATGTGGTGCTTATTTTTTCTTTTGCTATAGGGCATGGTTCCATGCAGACTTATAAAGATTTCTTTGTCCAATTTTTCCTTATCAATTTTTTTTGTTAATTGCCTAAACAAACTATATCCATAAGCAAGATCTTCCTTTTTTAAAAGATAGATTTGCTTAAAAATATGATATAGAATGGATTGATTCTCCCGGTAGAGAGATTTGAATTCATCTTTTACTTTAAAGACATAATATGTTCTCAATTTTTATCACCAAAAACAGTATAGAACATATCTGTTTCGTATTTTGTCGAATTAATGTAGTAGTTTTTCGATTTTTTCTTCTAAAGCATCTTTTGTAAAACTATAAGCTTCATTGAGTTCAACTACATTACCACTTTGACCAAATTGATCTACCGTAAATAAATATTTTTGATCATAAACAAAGGCATGCCAAGAATAAGAAGATGCTCTTTCGATGACAAATTTTTTAATACCTACTGGAAGAAGTTCTTCTTTTTCTTCGTCGGAAAGAAGAAAATATCGTTCCATACATGGGACACTGACTAAACGGATATCATATCCTTTTTGGAATAAACTGGTAATTACGCTATAAGCCAAAGAAAGTTCTTCTCCTGTCGCAAGGATGACAGCATCTAATTTTCTTTCTTCTTTTTTGACAATGTAAGCACCTTTTTCTACCGCATTTGTACTCGTTCCTTCTAAAACAGGTACGGCATTTCTTCCCAGTACGATACAAGCAGGATGGTTCGTCTCTAGGATTGCTTTATAACTTCCAATTACTTCATTCGCATCTCCTGGACGATAGACATCTAAATTGGGAATAGCTCTCAATGAGACGAGTTGCTCTACAGCTTGATGTGTTGGACCATCTTCCCCAACACTAATGGAGTCATGTGTAAAAAGATAAATAACGGGTAAATTCATAAGGGCGGTCATCCGTAAAGCAGGACGCAAATAATCACTAAAGGATAAATAAGTAGAAACAATTGGTCTTATTCCACACAAAGCAAGTCCATTGGCAATCGCAGCCATCGCATGTTCACGAACGCCAAACCATAGATTCTTCCCAAGCCTGTTGGTTGCTGTAAAATCTCCTTGTTCTATAAAATAATTTTTACAAGATGTAAATAAATCAGCACTTCCGTTTAGAAGAAAAGTATATTTTTTTCCAAGAGATGCTAGTACTTTTGAAGAAGTTTCCCGAAGAGATTCCTTTCCATCTATTGGTGGTTCATAATCAATTTCCGTAAATGGAAGGGCCAAAGAAGATTCTAAGAAAGCAAGTTCTTCTTGCGCTGATTCGTCGAGTGTACTTTTTTGTTTTTCAAAGTCTTCTACAAGCGTGGCATTTCTAGTACGGATTTGGTATTGAAAATCTTCAATGGCATCTCTTGATACCGTAAATGGAATATCTCTAACATGTAATTTTTCTTTTAATTTGGTAATTTCTTCTTTTTTTAACGGCGTTCCATGCACAAGATTTGTGCCTTCTAAAGAGGTAAATTTTCCGATGGTCGTGTGCACTTCGATAAAGGTTGGCTTACTACTCTTCTTCGCAAGGTCAATGGTTTTATTTAAGGTTTCCAAATCTTCACTATTTGCTACATCAAAAACATCAAATCCGAAGGATGCCATTTTCTCTTTGACATTTTCGGTGAATGTCATTTCAGTACTTCCATCCAACGAAACGTGGTTAGAGTCATATAAAATAATCAAGTTATCTAGTTTTAAAGTACCTGCTAAACTGAGGGATTCAGAACTGATACCTTCCATTAAGTCA
>CANQVB010000011.1 GCA_947627225.1 uncultured Bacilli bacterium | reverse complement strand
AATTTAACTTAAATTTCCTATATAATAGCACTTTTCTTTAAAAAAAGATACTATTTTTTACTTATTTTACTGGATTTACGGGAACTTTATTCTTAAATCCTAATATGCTCTTCTTCCGTGACGTTATCTCTTAATTTAACGCTTCAAAATTTTAACTTGTATACAGCTCAATTAGATTATCCATCTATAAGGGAATTCATCCAGTTAACCAATTGATTTCAATACAAAAAGAAAAGAAGCACTTGCTTCTTAAAACTTGTCAAAGTTAATTTTTACATACTTGTTTTCATGCAGGGCACTGCTTGCTTGTACGAGTGTCCTAATCGCAGCAGCTGTTCTTCCGTTTTTTCCAATGACACGACCTAAATCTTCTTCTTGGACCATCACTTCTAAAAGAATGGTTTTCTCATCATCGCTTGGAAATTCTTTCACACGAACAGCCTCTTCATCTACCACAATTGCTTTGACGATTTTTTCTGTTAATGTTACGAAATCCATTATTGATTTCCTTTCTTATCTTTTTCTTCTGCGAATTTTTTCATAATACCTGCTTCACTGAATAAATTGCGTACGGTATTAGATGGAATGGCACCTTGACGCAACCATTTGAGCGCAACTTCTTCTTTGATGTTGACTTCTTTTTCTGTTGGAACAGGGTTGTAAGTACCAATGAGTTCCAAATATTTTCCATCTCTTGGACTTCTTGAATCACTTGCAACAATACGATAAAATGGTTTTTTCTTTGCTCCCATCCTTGTCAATCTAATTTTTACTGCCACTTGCTTTCTCTCCTTCCTAATGCATTTGTTTCTTCCTTATTATATCCCCTTCATTTATCCTTGTCAACCTTTTTTTGTTTACATGTTATTTTCAGAATTTGGAGTTTTGTCATTTGCTTGTTCTTCGATATAATCCTCCCGTACTGCATCTTCTATCTCTTGATTTACATCCTCTTCCAATCCAATTTCATCCCAAGGATCTTCATTCTCATCAATTGCAATTTTTACTTTCGTATCCCCTACTAATTCCACACCCAATTCTTTTTCAATGGTATAAGAGATTTTATTTCCCTCAATTTCAGCCCGTGTACAACTTGGTTGTTTTAAACTTCTTACAATGATTTCTTCTCCTTGAACCATATCATCATCTTTCCGTCTTACACTCACAATTTCATGATAGGTATTGGTATCTTTCACCACTTCTGTTTTACTATCATGATCATAAGAATACCAAATATTTACATCGTAACTACCATCCATTACAATTTTATCGTCCACTTTACTTCCCTGAAAATTATGGTTAATGACCCAGCATCCAAGAACAGTAGTTGGCGTATTGGAAAGTGTTACACTACTTTCTGTTGTGAATGTCTTTTTTGCTTTTCCAATCACTGCCTTGGTCACGATTTCTTTAAAATTAGCCATTTCGTTTTCCCTCCTCTAATCTACTGTATGCAAAAACTTAGTTTTTTGTACCAAAGAAGGAAAGAAAAAGAAAACACATGGTGTCTTCTTGTTTCAGATGTTGTGGTAGCAAACTACCTTCTACGATAGGATGATTTCTTCTACAAAGGCATTTATTTTATCTTCTACCCAAGAAATCGTTTGATTCAAATCATCAATTCGTTCCAAATACGTTTGATAAAGAGGAATTTTTTCAAGGTTTTCTTTTTCTTTTTCAAGTTCTTTTTTGATTTCATCTTTAGTAGTGTGGCTTTGGACCAGTTGCTTTTGTAATTTCCTTACGGTATCGATTTGCGACATCAATTCTTGATTTGCACGCATTTCTTTTCGAAGAATCAGTAAGTCTTGGTAACACTTCTCTTCTTGTATGGCGTTTATAATCTGATTGACTTGTTTTAAAATGCTAGTTTGCTCGTCCATCTAAACTCCATGTTTTAGCATCTTCTATGATAACTGGTACAATCTGTCCTATCGCAAGATCTTTTCCAGAGAAGTTTACCAGTTTATTGGTTTCTGTATAACCAAAGTATGCATCTTTCTGTTTCAAGGAAGCCCCTTCTACCAAGACCTTTTGGGTGGTTCCGACTAGCTTTTTATTGTTTTCTAAAAAGAAATGATTGACACGTTCATTCAAACGTTGTAAGCGTTCTTCTTTCACGCTTTCTTCTATTTGTTGGGGCAGTTTTTCAGCAGGCGTCCCTACTCGTTTGGAATACATAAAAGTAAATGCATTATCAAACTGGCAAATATCGACCAAAGCAAGCGTTTCTTCAAAATCTTCTTCGCTTTCACCTGGAAATCCTACAATAACGTCGGTAGAAAGGGCAAGATTTGGAATCTTTGCTTTCAGTTTTTGCACCAGTTCTAAATACATCTCTTTGGTATATCTTCTTCCCATCAATTTTAAGATTCGATTACTTCCAGACTGTACTGGTAAATGAATACTTGGCATAATATTCGGATATTTCGCAAGCAAATCAATCATGTGATCTGTGAAATCCCAAGGATGACTCGTTACAAAACGAATTCTTGGAACGCCTAAAGCAGCAACATCTTCTAAAAGTTCTCCAAAACTATAATCTTGGTATAAGTCTTTGCCATAAGCATTGACATTTTGCCCAAGAAGCGTTACTTCTTGGTATCCATCTTCCAAAAGCTGTTTTACTTCTTCTAAAATGGCATCCTTTGTTCTACTTCGCTGTCTTCCTCTTGTATAAGGAACAATACAGTACGTACAGAATTTATCACATCCATAAATAATATTGACATACGCTTTGTAAGAAGTCTTTCTTTCGGTAGGAAGATCTTCTATCAAGTCTTTTTCTCTTGAAAAAACTTCGACTTGTAATCCTTCTTGTAAAGACTTGACCAATAACTCTGGGATTTGATAAAAATTGTGGGTTCCAACGACAAAGTTTAAAAAGGGATAGTGTTTACAAACTTCTTCAACCACCACTTCTTCTTGGGACATACACCCACATAGACCCAGCATTAAGTCCGGTCTTTTTTCTTTGAGATGCTTACAGCGACCTAACATACCAAACGCTTTATTATGGGCATTTTCTCTAATAGAACAGGTATTTAGTACAATCAAATCTGCTTTTTCATAGTCTTCTTCTTTTTGAAATCCCATCTCTTCTAAAAGCGCTTCTATCACTTCGCTATCATGCTCATTCATCTGACAACCATATGTCTTTAAAAAGTAAGTCTTTCCCGAAAAATAATTTTTATATGCATCTTCTAACGAAAATTTCTTTGTTTCATAAGGTCTTTTATCCGTTGTCTTGGCTTCCTTAAAATCTGGCTTGTGCATAGAACCACTTCTTTCTTTTTGACTTGATTATATATGATTTCTCGTAAAAACACAAGAAAAACGAGAAAGGACGTGAAAAAAAAGAAAGGTGTTTTTTCCTTTTCTTTTTACAATTTTTCAATTTCAATACTTACCTTTAAATCATTCAAGAAATATTCAAAAGGATAACTATTGATTTTGATGATTTCATCCGCAAGGGTTTCTCCCGCAATATACGCTTCAAACTGTTCCATCATCTTGCTCATCATGGCATCTCCATTATAGGTAATTCGAATATGGTCCGTAATTACTAAGTCTTTTTCTTTCCGAAGGCTTTGCACTTTTCGTACAAATTCTCTAGCATAACCTTCCAATAATAAGTCTTCTGTCATATTGGTATCTAAAACGACCGTTGTATTTTGATTGCTCTGCGCAAAATAGCCTTCTTTTACCTCCAAAGTAGCCACAACCATCTCTTCGGTGACGTTTAATTCTTCTCCTTCTAAAGAAATAGAGAAATTACCCTTTTTAATTTGTTCTAATGCATCCATTCCAAGACTAGAAAGCGCTTCTTGGAACTTTTTGATTTTACTTCCTAACTGTTTTCCGACAACTTTGAAGTTTGGCTTCAGGCGATAATCAATGTAAGTATGCATATCTTCTTCGTAGTGAATTTCTTTGACATTGAGTTCTTCTTGAATCAGTGCTTCTAAGATGCCAATTTCTTTTTCGTTTTCCTTAGGGAGCAAAATACTTGCAAGAGGCTGACGGACTTTGATTTTGGCTTCTTCTCGTGCAAAACGACCCAAACTACAAACATCACGCACCAGTTCCATTCTCTTTTCTATTTCAGGATGGATGTAACGTGCTTCTTTTTCTGGGAAGTTTTCCAAATGAACAGATTCTTTTTCCGTTAAGTTTCGATAAATCTCCTCACTTACAAATGGTGTGATTGGCGCAGTCAATTTAGTCAAGGTAAGCAGTGTTTCATACGTTGTTAAATAAACCGCCTTTTTATCTTCTGTCAGTTCACTTGCCCAAAAACGACGGCGATTCATTCGAATATACCAGTTTGAAAAATCATCATTTAAAAAGTCTAGAATCAAGTGCGTTACTTTGGTAAGGTCATAATGATCATAAGCATCCTGTACTTCTTGAATCAACTGGTGAAGTTTGGATAACAACCACTGATCTATGATATCTCTTTTCTCATAAGCAATGTCATATTCTCTTGGATCTATCGCATCTGCATTGGCATACATTTCAAAGAAAGAATAGGCATTTTTAAACGTAGAAATATACTTAGAATACACTTCTTTTAAGCCCTCTTCATCAAAACGAAGTGGGGTCCATACAGGAGATGCATATGCCAAATAGAAACGAACAGTATCTGCCCCATACTTTTCCATCGTCGTAAAAGGTTCTACGATGTTTCCTTTGGATTTACTCATTTTCTTGCCATATTTATCTTGAATCAAATCATTGACTAAAACATTCTTATATGGACTTACTCCTTTTACAAACGTAGAAATCAAAAGAAGCGTATAGAACCAACCTCTTGTTTGATCGATTCCTTCACAAATAAAGTCTGCTGGAAATTGTTGTTCAAAAAAGTCCTCATTTTCAAACGGATAATGATACTGGGCAAATGGCATAGAACCAGAATCAAACCAACAATCAATTACCTCAGGAACACGGTGCATTTCTTTGCCACATTTGGAACATGTAAGAAGAATATCATCGACATATGGACGGTGTAAATCGATGGTTTTAACATCTACATTTCCTATTGCTTTTTCTTTTAATTCTTCTCGACTTCCTATCATCTCTTCATGACCACAACTACATTGCCACAAAGGAAGGGGTGTTCCCCAATACCTATTTCTAGAGATTGCCCAATCGTTCATATTTTCAAGCCAATTTCCAAAACGTTTTTCGCCAACGTAAGAAGGATACCAATTCACTGTTTTATTGTTTGCAATCACTTTATCTTTCATCTTGGTAACGGCAAGATAGTAACTTGGTTTTGCATAGTATAAAAGCGGTGTATCACAACGCCAACAATGTGGATAATTGTGAAGTAGCTTTTCTTTCTTGAAGAGCTTTCCATTTTCTTTTAAATATTGAATGACTTCTACATCAACATCAAAGACACTTTTTCCCTTCCAAGGTCCTTCGTTATACGTTCCATCTTCTGATACTGGATTTAAAACAGGAAGGTCATATTCTTTTCCAACATTGTAGTCATCTTGTCCAAAAGCAGGTGCAATATGAACAATTCCAGTTCCATCTTCCATCGTAACATAGTCAGCTAACGTGACATAAAAGGCTTTCTTGGAAACGGTAAGTTCTGGAATTAACTGTTCGTATTCCATATATTCCAAATCTTTTCCAAGATATGTTTCTAAGACTTTGTAGCCTTCTCCTAATACTTTAGAAGCAAGGGCTTTTCCTACAATGAACTTGTTTCCTTTGCTTTCTGCCAGTATATATTCTTCTTTTGGATTTACACAAAGTGCCACATTACTCAGCAGTGTCCAAGGGGTTGTTGTCCACACTAAGAAATAGACATCTTCTCCTTTTTTCTTCATCGGAACAATGACCGTATTGGCCGTAATTTCTTTGTATCCTTGCGCTACTTCGTGGGATGCAAGTCCTGTCCCACAGCGTGTACAAAAGGGGAGAATCTTGTGTCCTAAATAGAAATACCCTTCTTCATAGAATTTCTTTAAAATCCACCATTCTGTTTCAATATAGTTGTTATCATAGGTTACATAAGGATTGGCAAGATCAATAAATTGTCCCATTTCTTTTGTAAGGCGTGAAAAAGAAGCTTCATTTTCCCAAACACTTTCTTTACATTTTTGGTTGAAGGGTAAAATTCCATAGTCTTCAATGTCTTTTTTGTTCTTGAACCCAAGCATCTTTTCAACTTGCAATTCGACAGGAAGTCCATGCGTATCCCACCCTACTTTTCGAAAGACTTGTTTTCCTTTCATGGTTTCATACTTACAGAAAGTATCCTTCAAAAACTTAGCCATCATATGATGGATTCCAGGATGTCCATTCGCAGTCGCAGGCCCATCGTGGAACACAAACTTAGGGGCATTTTCTCTTGTTTCAATAGAACGCTTTAAAATATCAATTTGTTCCCAATACTTCAGTGTTTCTAATTCCACCTCATGAATTTGTCCTTTTTTTAATGCTTTAAACTTTGTCATTTCAAACTCCTCCTATAAAAAAAATCTATGCCTAAAGGACGAGTTTTCCCGTGGTACCACCTTTATTCATAGAAATCTATCTTCTTCTCCATAACGTAGAGCACGGCTTTATCTTCTCCATAAAGCACACTTGAAAGTGATCCGAAATAAACTTGCTTCCTCTTTTCCACCAACCAAGAGGTCTCTTGAAAGCTCGATTTATTTCCGTCTTTCGCACTTGTTTTAAAACTAGGTTTAGTGTAGCACACCTCTTCTTTAAAAACAAGCAAATTCTTTGGAATTTAACATATTCTTTTTTCTTTTTACATACCTTTTAGTAGGTGATGAACAAATGAATTCATGGAAAAATTTAGGAAAAAGTTTTCTTCTTTTTCTTGGAACGACTTTCTTCGTAACACTTCTTTTAAATACTTTTTACTATTTTAATGTCTTATCGGACGGCATGCTTTCCGTTCTATCTTTTCTCCTTCCGTTGCTGCTTTTGTTTTTTTGTAGTTTGCTTCTTGGAAGAGGTGCCAGGCAAAAAGGCTATTTAGAAGGACTTAAGTTAGGTGGGTGTGTGATTTTCTTCTATTTGCTTCTTTATATATTAGGCTTTGGAGGAGATTTTTCTTTCAAACTCCTTCTTTACTACTTTATCTTTTTACTGGCTAGTATTTTAGGAAGTATGATTGGAATTAACCAGAAGGATTAGTTATTTTACTTTGAAAAAACAGCGAAGATAAAGAAGCGATAAAGTAAGGTTTTTAAAAGCAGAAAGGAAAAATAAGGAAAGTGGTTTGGCATGTAAATAGGTTTTACAAAAGTAGGCCTGACTTTCTTTTAGACACTTGAATTTCTTAATTCGATTCATACTTTTATCCACCGAAACAGAGTGATTGTGGATAACAGCAACTTCGTTTAAAACAGCCACTTTGTATTTTGCTTGTTTTAACTTTTCCGCAAGAATATATTCTTCGTAGTAAAGAAATGTTTCTTCATCAAAGAAACCAATCTCAGAAAGGGCTTTTGATGAGATGAAAAAGAAACAACCAGAAACAGCATCCACATAAGAAATCTTTTCTTGGTAGTGGCTTTCTGGATAAGAAATTCTCTTCTGATAAATTTTCTTTCCAAAAACAGGAAGGTTTCCTAGCACTTCTGTTTTAACAGATGGAAGGTGCCATCCTCTTGAAATGGTTTGATTCTCTACAATGACAGGGGCAACCACGCCAATTTCCTTTTTAGAAAGCACCTTGTGTAAAGCTTTTACATCCGCTTCTTCGCCAAGCAAGATATCCGCATTCGATAATACGAGATTACAAGGGCCTAATTTTTCTATGGCATAGCGACTTCCAAAGTTAAGTCCTGCCGCAAAGCCCTTGTTTTCTTTGGTTTGGATTACGTTTATTTTTTTGTTTTCGAACTTTTTTAATCTTTTATAAGAATCATCCGTAGAACAATTATCCACAACCACAATTAAATCAAGACAAGCATAGGATTGAATCGTAGTAAGAAGTGTCCTTGTCGATTCAAAATCATTATAGTGAATGATGACAAATGCAAGTTTCATAAGTTTACCTCCATATTTTTAGAAAAGATTAGAATATAAGCAACAAAAATAGAGACCGCAGGAGCAAGCAAGATGTGGCCTGTAAAGAAGCTTAAAAGCGTGATGAGTAAAAACGTAGTTATCCTTACAAACGTTGGAAGATTTTGATAGGCTTTTTCCTTACACTGTTTTCTTAGGATTTGTAGTATGACGCCAAAATAAAGAAGAAAGCCAACAATTCCTTGCCGATAAAACACATCCATTGGATCCATTTCAATTAGCTTTACTTCCCTCTTATCTTTTTGATATCCGAGTCCAAAAAGCTTTTCTTGCAAAGTGCTTTTTTCAAATTCTTGTTCACTCTTATACCAAAACGTAATTCTAGAACTAAAGATAAAGTGATCGATTAGATGTGGTTCTTTAAAAATATCGATCACGGAATCTACTTTCAAAAAGTCTAAGTGGACTTTGATATTTTTATAAAAACTTGTTTTGGGTAAGACAAGAGGAATAAGAAAAAGGATAAGGATAAGAAGGGCCATAGCCTTAGAAAGATGAGGAAAGTCTTTTTGCCGAATCCATGTGTTCACGGAAAGGGCAAGAAAGACGCAAAGACAAATTCCAAAGCTTAACAAAGGTCCTTTGGTTCCAATTGATAAAAGAACTGCGACCAAAAGAAAAGTGCCAAGAAGCGTCTTGATCATGCTTTTCTTTTGATAGAGAAAATAGAAAAAGAACGGCATTAAAATAGATAAAATCGCACTCACTTCATTGGCACTATAGAATAGACCAATCCTTCCTTCTTTCGTGACTTGGTAACTTGCAAGTCCAATTCCAAATAAATTCGGAAGTAAAATAAGAAGAAGATAAATGCTATATACTTTGGCAAGCAAAGACATTGGAAGTTGAATCTCCTTCTGCTTTGAAATCTTATAAAGGGTAAACAAAAGAAGTGGAAAATAAAAGGTACGAAGACAACATTTCGCTTCAAAAAAGAGTTCCCCTACTTCCCAAGAAGGACAAGTCACTACAAGATAGGAAACAAAATAAAGAACAAATAGGAAAAGAACGCAAATGGTCTTTTTCTTTTCCGCTTTCGGTTCTTTTAAGAAAAGAAGAGAAAGGACTAAAAAGAAACAGAAGAAAAACCTTACTAGAACGCCAAGTGTAAAGGAACTAGACAGTTGCGTCAGCATAAATGCAGTGACAACATCTAAAATAGGTCCTAGAAAAAGAAAGATACAAAGGAGTTTTTTCATGGTTTTATCTTGCATCTAACCACCTCTTTCTTTATTATAACAAAGATTCTCTTATCTTCCTACTTTCTTTTTTTGTTGACAAAGAAATTGACGAGTTCTAAACAATCTTGCCGATTTATTTGTAAAATCATCTCTTTTTAGTTATAATAATAAAAGATACAAGGAGGAAAAGAAAAATGGCAAAAGGAAAACAAAATCAAGAAAAAAAAGGGAAAGGAGCCCTTGGGATTTTACTCTTATATGTACTTACGCTGGGTGCGAATCTCTTTTTAATTTATAATCTTTTTTTATTAGGACCTATCGAACAGGGACTTCGTTATATTTTAATTGCAGTCCTTATTTTTATAGATTTACTCTTTTTCTTACGCGTCCGTTTGAAATGGAAAAAACCACAACGAAAGGCCAAAATATTAGCTGTTTTTCTCGCCTTCTACTTCCTTCTTAGCTTAGCAGCAAGTCTTGGTATCATGTATGTCTATGGAACCATCAGTGGAATGAACAAAAAAACAGTGACCTATACTTCAAGTCTTGTCGTTTTAAATGAAAGTGGTTACGAAAAAATTTCCGATTTAAAAAATGCCAAAATAGGAAGAATGAAAGATAAAAACTCGATTGAAGGATATCAACTTGCCAAAGAAATCATCCAAGAAAAAAATTTGGAAAAAGACAATGAAATTGTAACTTCAGATAGTTACTTATCCCTTCTTCAAAGTCTTTATTTAAAAGAAATGGATGCTGTGTTCCTGCCGCAAAACTATGTGGATATGTTCCGGAATACAACAGGATTTGAAGAAGTCAAACAGGATACCAAAATTCTTTATTCGAAAAGTAAGAAGATGCTCAAAGCTGAAACTTCTAGTTATGAGACTGCATCTCTTAATAAATCACTAGATGAACCTTTTACCGTTCTTTTGATGGGTGTTGACTCTGAACAAGAAGGAATTGAAGGGGTAGCTGCCAACGGAGATGCTTTAATCCTCGTTACGTTTAATCCAAAAACGCTCAATGCCACCATGCTTTCCATTCCAAGAGATAGTTATGTTCCAATCGCCTGCTTTCCAAACAAAGTAGAAAACAAGATTACACATGCCGCAGCATATGGAACTGACTGTATGATGAAGACCATTGAAAACTATTTTGATGTGAATATTGATTACTATGCCAAGATTAACTTTAAAGGAATTGTAAATTTAGTGGATACTTTAGGAGGTATCGACGTTTTAGTCCCTGCCAACTTGTGTACCGATGATTCAAACCGTGAAGGACAAGTTTGTATTCAAGAAGGCTTACAACACTTAAATGGGGAACAAGCACTCGTTCTTGCAAGAAATAGAAAACAACTTGCCAATGGAGATTTGGATCGTGGACTCAACCAACAAGTCGTGCTTCAAGGAATCGTCAACCAAATTAAATCATTACGAAATGTAACGCAACTTATGGACGTCATTGAAACGATCTCGAACAACTTTGATACGAACTTCACCACAGAACAGATTCTATCCTTCTATAACATTGCGAAAGATATTTTAAATAGAAAACTAGACCGTGAAGATGGAAACTTGATTAACATTCAACAACTCTATCTTCAAGGAACAGGACAGACTATTTTAAATGAATATATTGCAACCACTATGATGCTTTGGAACTATGTTCCTAACAAGGACAGTCGAAATGATGTTGTCACTGCAATGAAACAAAACTTAGAATTAGAAGATGTCGAGATGGAAAAAAGTTTCAGTTTCTCTATCAATGAACCTTATGAAATTCCAACAATTGGTTATGGGCCTTATAAAAGAAGTTATACCTACACACTCCTTCCCGACTTTACTGGAGATACCCAGGCGGTTGCCAGTAGTTATGCAGCAAGTCATGGTATCAAAGTTGCCTTTAAACAAGGTGGCAGTTGCCAAAGTGGAACGGTTTGTAGCCAAAGTCATGCGGCAGGAAAACGAGTCGATTTAGTTGGAACGGTTACCCTAACAATTGGAAGTGGCAGTAGTGACTCTTCCAGTCAAAAGGAGAAAGAAAAAGAAAAAGACAAAAACAAAGGAAAAGACGAGCAAGAGGAAGAAGATAAAAACGGAAGCGACGAGCAAGGTGATGTAATTGTCGATTCAGGAGATGAAGAGGAAGATTCGAATCCACCAGCAAGTGGTGGAACTGGAAACAGTGGCAGTGACAGTGGCGCAGTTCCTTCCGAATAGAAAAAAGAAAGGGCATGAATTTCCTTTCTTTTTATTTTTCTTCTTGAATCCACTTCAATTCTTTTTTTAAAGTATGCCTTCTTTTCGAAAGTTTTTTGGGCATCAAGTTTAAAAGAAGTTCTTTTGCTTTCTGTTCTCGTTCTAATTGCGCTAAAAATAAGGCATCTCTTTTCTTTCGTAAGATAGGACCAAAGAAAGCATCTTTAGAAGAAAGTTTCTTCTTCCCCCGTTCAAACTTTAAAATCGTATACACCATGTTTTTTTCTTGGACCAGCTCTTCTTCTACAATTTTGTAACCTAACTTAGATACTTCCATACGAACCTTCGGAATGAAATTATTAGGAGATAAAAGAAGCGTTTTGATGGAAGGAAGATGTTTCTTTCCTTGCTTTAAAATTTTTAGCATTTGATATCCACCCATTCCAGAGATAACAACGGTATCTATTCCTCTATGATAAACATCTAGTCCATCTCCCAATAACAGTTCAATCGCATCTTCACAGTTTGCTTTTTTGATATTTTCTTTGGCTTTTTCTAAAGGGCCTTCTTTGTTGTCAGAAGATGCCACTTTCTTATGTCCTTTTTCTTGGACAAGATAAATATCTAACTTGGCATGATCACATCCAATATCAAGTGAAAAGGCCTCATCATCTATGAGGTCTGCAATTTTCTTTAATCGTGCATTCATTAGTCTGTCAAAAAGTCCTTTAACTTTCTAGAGCGAGATGGATGTCTTAGCTTTCTTAATGCTTTGGCTTCTATTTGACGAATTCTCTCTCGTGTAACACCAAAGATTTGTCCTACTTCCTCTAGGGTTCTACACTGTCCATCATCAAGACCAAAGCGAAGACGAAGCACTTTTTCTTCACGATCTGTCAAGGTAAGAAGTACCCCTGCTAGCTCCTCTTTTAACATTTCAACCGTCGCATATTCTTCAGGTCCCATGGTTCTTTCATCTCGAATAAAGTCACCTAGATGGGAATCATCTTCTTCTCCAATTGGCGTTTCCAAAGAAACAGGGTCTTGGCTAATCTTATAAACTTCTCTGACCTTCTCTACGGTAATTCCAAGTTTTTTAGCAATTTCTTCATCCGTTGGCTCCCGGTTTAACTCTTGGGTCAGTTGTCTTTGTACACGTGCTAGTTTATTGATGGTTTCTACCATATGAACAGGAACACGAATCGTTCTTGCCTGATCGGCAATCGCTCTTGTGATGGCCTGACGAATCCACCAAGTCGCATACGTTGAAAATTTGTATCCTTTTCCTGGATCAAACTTTTCAACTGCTTTCATCAAACCTATATTTCCTTCTTGAATTAGGTCTAAGAACAACATGCCACGTCCTACATAGCGCTTCGCAATAGAGACGACAAGACGAAGATTGGATTCTGCTAGAATACGTTTTGCTTCTTCATCCCCTTGCTCTGCACGATGGGCATATTCAAACTCTTCATCACTCGTAAGTAGATTAATCCGTCCAATTTCTTTTAAATACATCCGAACAGGATCATTAATTTTGATATCTTTAGAAAGTGTTAAATCTTCTACTTTGGTATCTGCTGTAATCTGTTCTCCTCCAGTGACATCATCCGTTCCATCTTCACTGACGATTTCAATCCCTTCTTGGACAAAACAGTTATAAAGCTCATCTAGCGTATCACTATCGATTTCAAGTCCTTTTAACTCATCTGCCAACTGTTCATACGTAATAAAGCCTTGCTTTTTTCCAATCGCTACAAGTTTATTTTTTCGTTCTTCAATTGTTTTAATCTCTTCTACCATTCTTGCTCTCCCCTTCTCAAATTTACAATTTTACTTCCAATTTCTGCTTGTACTTTAGGGTCTTTTTCCTCATTCATTTTTCGCTCTAATCGCTTGATTTCCTGGCGCTTCGTATCTTCTTTCATGACTCTAAAATAATCATTTAATTCATACTTTGTAATTTCTTTGAAACTTGCTTGTGTATCTAGGCTTGAAAGCAAACGTAAAAGTTCATCTTTTCCTTCTAAATACGTATAAAAGTCGGCATAGTTTACCTCTCCATACTTTTTATAATAGTAAGAAATTTCGCTTTGTAACATCCTACTTTCAAGGTCTTGAAACACAATATGTTCTTTTTCTACTTCATCAATGGTCCAATTCGCATCTAGCATAGCAGCTAAAATTCTATCATGGGCTTTTTGATATTTATCTTTCTTCTTAGGTGCTTTGATTTCATGGAAAGAAAGGCTTTTTTTCTTGCTGTCGCCTTGTTCCTTTTTTAACTCCTGAAACCTTTTTTCTAGGGTATTATACCCTATTTCGCATGTTTTTGCAAGGTTTTTTAATAGAATCTCAATTCGAATTGGGTCTTCTATCTTAACAGCTTCCTTTAAAACAGAATGAATGTAGTCTGCTTTAGAAGAATCACTTCTAAAATTCACACCTTCTTTTAAGATGTCTATCTTAAAATCACGAAAATCAACGGCATTTTCAACCAAGCCATCAAATCGCTCTTTTCCATACTTTAAAATAAAACTATCTGGATCTTCATCATCCTTTAACACAACCACTTTGACAAGAAGGCCTGCCTCTTCTAGCATCTCTCCTACAGTAAGGGTTGCCTTTTTCCCTGCCATATCGCCATCTAGACAAAGAAGAACTTGATTGGAAAGACGCTTTATAAGAGAAATATGTTCCTTTGTAAGTGCCGTTCCCATTAAAGCAATGGTGTTCCGATAGCCAATGGTAGATGCTCGAATCACATCCATAAATCCTTCCATTAAGATGACTTGTTTTTTGACTCTTGCTTCTTCTTTGGCCACATGATAATGATACAAAAGCGTTCCTTTTTTAAAAAGCGCCGTTTCTTTGGTGTTTACATACTTGTTCTCATTCTCTTTGGTTTTTTCATAAATACGACCACTAAAGGCCACACACTTACCAGATAAATCAAAGAGTGGAAACATAATTCGATTATGATATAAATCATTCTCTTGGTTAGATAACCCCAATTGATTCAAAAGAGAAAGGTCATATTTCTTTTTTAAGAGAAGTTCTGTTAAATCTTTCTTTTTATCAAGCGATAGACCAATTTCAAATTCTTGGATAACTTCATCAGAAATGCCTCGACTTGCAAGATAACTTCTCGCATTTTTTCCCATCGCTGTTTTTAGATTGTTTTGATAATACTTTTTCGCAAGTTCATAAATCTGATACCAGTCTTCATGTGGATTTTCCTTCTTTTTATATTGAAACCCTTTTAATTCTATGCCTGCTCTTTCTGCCAAAAGCTTGAGGACTTCTGGAAAAGATAGATGTTCAAACTCTTGTAAAAAGGTAAAAACATTTCCCGTCGCATGACAAGAAAAACACGTATAAATTTGTTTTTCACGAGAAACACTCATGGAAGGATTGGTATCATCATGAAAGGGACAGACGCAAAAGTAGTTTTTTCCGTGCGCAACGAGAGGGATTCTCTCGCCAATAATATCGACAATATCAACACTTTTTCTAATTTCATTGATTACATCTTGATTATGCATAAAGTCCCTCCCCATGTGATTTATTTTAGCACAAATCGACAGGAAATACTATTTTTAGAAAGCAAAAACTTTGATAAGTGCTGCTTGCTAATTTAACAGTATGCACCTTTTAAAAAAGAATTTCACAAATCTTGCAATTTTTCATTTTTTGTTGTAGAGTATTTATCAATAAAGAAAGGAGTATATTTATGTCAAAAAAATATCACATTCGTGAAATCAACCAAGACTTTTTTCTAGCAGCTATTTCTGTTTATCCTAAAAATGTTACAATTGATTTCCTTGGGCAAATCTTTCAATTAGAAATTTCTGGATACGGATACACTACAGTCTTAAAAAAAGAAGGAGACCACTATAATGATTTGATCAATAAAGGAATACGGATTGAAGAAAGGCCAAAAGATTCTACTTCAGCAAGACGTACCATTGATTACATGGAACCGCTTCATGACTATTTCCAAACAGATGCCATGAAAAAGGATACAATACATGAAAGAAAAATTTTAAAAAAAGCGAAAGAATATTATCCACAATTTCATAAGCATCGTCTAAGTCAGATTGAAAAAAGAGCTGCAATGTAAAACGAAAAAGAAGACAAAGCTTCTTTTTTATTTTCCTTTTTTCCTAAAAGCGCAACGGCTTAAATTAAAGATTTTCTCAAGAAAGCATCTACATCCTTATTCATATAAACAGCAATCGTTCCTGGATAGACAATTTTAATAAAACCAAGCCCACTGATGACCAAGTCTTCTTCATATTTCACGGTATACGTTCGTTTTGCTAAGTCTTTTAAATCTTCATGGCGATTGTTCAAAAACCGTTTTACTTTAAGATCGTTTGAAAGATAAAGCGTAAAACTATTCCGTTCTCCTTCCACATAATCAATTCGAACTAAATCTTCAATAAGAATGGCTTGTCCCTTTTTGATTTGGTATGTCTTTGGTTTAATTTCTTTCTTAGGGCTTATCTTTTTAAACATCTCTTTGTCTACAAAATTCACCATACTTCCGGTATCGACAAAACCTGGCGTATCAATCAAAGTTAAGTAGTCGTTAATCTCCATCTTGACCGTATTGAGCGTGGTCGAAGGAAGCGGTGATATCGTCAGTTCACTCGTATTGGTTGAATAGTTTTTCAAAAGTTTGTTAATGAGTGTACTCTTTCCAGCATTGGTATGACCTACCACATAAACTTGATTGGTTGTCTGGTAAAACTTAATTCGTTTCAAAAGATAGTCAATATTTTGATTCTTTTCGGTACTGATGACGATAATTTCTTCGAAAGGTACTTCCATATCTTCAAAATATTTTTTCAGTTTTTCTTCCTTGACAGACTTTGGCAAAACATCCTTTTTATTAAGCACCAAAATCATCTTATTTGGAATATATTTTCTAATTTCCGTTACATCTTTAGAAATATTTAACAAATCTACCACATAGAGCACTAAATCTTTGGTCGTTCCCACACTCTTTAAAATTTCGATATACTCTTCATTTGACTTGGTAACGACTTGATAATCCCCATAATTTTTAATACGAAAACAGCGCTGACACAAATCATTTTCTAAACTCGTGGTGTAGCCTTCCTGCAGTACATTTTCATCTTGTAATAAAATTCCACATCCCATACAGTGCTTTTCAGGATTCATAGTATTCACCTCTTTTAAACTTTCCCTTTCTTTGATAATGGTTTATAATTCTTCGTTCTATAAAACGATTGAAGTACGTAATTTTTAAATCTTTCTTTCCTAAGGGATCCACATAAATCGTATATGCACCAAAACGATTCCCTGCAAGCACGTCGGTCACTAACTGGTCTCCAATCATAGCCATTTCACTGTTTTTTAAATGGTATTGTGTAGCAATTTCTTTTAACCCTTTCGTAGATGGTTTTCGAGCACTTCCAATTCCTTCAATGCCTAAATCCTCTCTATAGGCAAGCACTTCTTTGCTTACGCTATTAGAAAGCAGAAGTACTTTAAAATCTTGTTGTAATGTTTTGATTAGTTTCTTTGTTTTTGGATTGGGGCTTTTTTCTTCTAAAAGACGCAAGGTATTATCGAGGTCAAAAACAAGGCATCGAATGCCTTTTTCTTTTAATTTTGGATAAGGAATTTCATAAATACTTTTCTGATACATCTTGGGAAGAAACATGTACATCCACCTCTTCTATTATTATACTATAAACGTCTTCTTTTTTTCAAATTAGTTGTTGACTCTTTGCATGACCATTTCTGTCGCATCCCCAATGGCTTCAAATGTATACCCATTGTTTTTTCCATAACGGATGATATCTCGCAACGCATCTCTTGTGTACGGTTTAATATCATGCATCAAAACCATATTGACTCTATTTTTAGAAAGATTGGATACCACATTTTGATACACACCAGATGCTTGGTTTGTCTCTCCTGCATCTCCACTTGATAAGTTCCAATCATAATACCGATATCCTCTTGCTAGCACTTCTTTCGTTAAAATGCTCATAATACCAGGCATGTATCTTCTACTAATGGTATTACTGCTTCCTCCCGGAAAACGAATGATTCTAGCATCTTGTCCTGTAATTCTTAACACACGATCATGGACAATTTGTAAATCGTTAAAATAGCCATCTACGGAACTATAGACAGTCTGATAGTTGTGACTTGCTGTATGTAGGGCGACAGTATGCCCTTCTTCTTTTTCTCTTAAAATAAGTTCATCTGGTCCACCATTTGTAACAAAGAACGTTGCTTTCACGCCTTCTTCTTTTAAAATATCCAAAATGACATCTGTCGTTCCTTGCTTTGGTCCATCATCAAACGTTAAATAAATGGTTCCATTTTTCCCATGCTCAATCACACGAACCGTTCTTTTGGCTTCGCTTTTATTCCCTTCACTATCTTGGACTTCATAGGCAAGTTCATAACTTCCAAGCTCGCTGGTATCTACATTTCCTGTTACTTTGACATCTTTGGTGATATCTCCATCACAGTTATCTACCGCAGAATAGCCAAGTTCCTGGTAACCTTCGTTTAGAAATACAGTCACATTTTCTCCACCGGTAAGTTCTATTTTAGGAGCTTCAATATCATCATAGAAAAGCTTTCTTACAAGGGTTGTAGTATTTCCTTCTTTATCTTTGACTGTATAAGTAATTTTCTCTTTTTCTTTTTTTACTTTGACTTTCTTTGTCAAATCACCATCTATATTATCTGTGGCATGATAGCCTAATTCCTTAAAGGATCCCTTCTTACAAAGATGAAGTTCCTTCTCCCCTTCCAAAATAATTTTAGGTTTCTCCATGTCTTTTACAATCACGGTTCTTGTCACTTGTGTTGTAAAAATACCTTCCCCTACTGTATAAGTAATCTGGTAAACGCCTTTTTTCTTAGCATTTACTTTTCCTTTTATCTTTACTTTTTTAGAAACGTCTTTTCCTTGGTAAATTGCTTGCACGCCTTTTTCTTGATAGCGTCCCTTCAGATTGACTTCTTCTACATTTTTTCCTTTTAGCTGCATTTTAGGTGTATATACAAAATATAGAACAAGAAGAAGAGCAAGCAACAAAACGCCCCCGATTCCTAAAAGATGTGTGTTCTTGAGTTTTCTCTTTCTTCTCTTCTCCATTCCATCCACCCGTTCGACAAACTTCTACCTTTATTATACTGATTTTTTTACGAAAAGTCTAGCTCATCTTAGGATGTGAAAAAAAGAAAGTTTTATACTCGTTTGCTTTAAAAAATGAAATATAATAAGGGTTTTAAAAAGGCATGCTAAAACAGAGATTTATTCTCGTTCATAATGATTTTCTTTCATAAACTCTCGTAAAATTTTAGTCAGTGCTCTTTTTTCAATTCTTGAAACATAGCTTCTTGAAATATGTAGCTCTTTGGCAATTTCTTTTTGGGTTTGTTCTTCTTGCTTGGATAAGCCATATCGCCGAATTAAAATTTCTCGTTCTCGTTCTGTAAGTATTTTCATATATTGCTTTAAGTGTTCTACATTATCTTTTTGGTTAATTTCCTCAAGAAAATCTGGTTTTGGGGCTTTTAAAATATCTAAAATTGCAATCTCATTTCCCTCTTTATCGAAACCAATGGGTTCGTTCAAAGATAAATTTTTGGCGTTTTTGTTGTTGGCACGAAAGTACATTAGAATCTCGTTTTCAATACAGCGAGCACAATACGTTGTAATTCTTGTCCCATGCTTTGGAGAATAAGAATCGACGCCTTTAATCAATCCAATCGTTCCAATACTAATCAAGTCATCTTGTTCGGTGCTTTTCGCATCAAACTTTTTGACAATATGCGCAACCAGACGCAAGTTATGTTCAATGAGTTTATTTCTTGCTTCTATATCCCCTTTTCTTGCCTTTTCAATCGCAAGTTCCTCTTCTTCTTTAGAAAGAGGTTCTGGAAAAACTTGATTCGAATAGGATGCGGTTACTCCTAAAACATTTTTTAATAAACTGAGTAGACTTAAAAACATTTTTATCACCTAATAAAGTCTATTCAAAAGCGACAAAAAAAGACGAACTTCGCCTTTTTTAAAATAGCATCCTTTTTACAAGTTTGCTGATGTGGATTTATTCTTCTTTCTATTTTCTTTCCATGCAAGATATGCATCAAAACTACAGCGTTTATCTAGAATAGTCCCATCTTCTTGAATTTCAATGATTCGGTTCGCTAGGGTTTCATTGAGGGTTAAATCTCTACTGGTAAAAATCATCTGCCCTTGAAAGTTTTCAAGGCCTTTATTTAAAGATGTAATACTTTCTAAATCTAGATGGTTGGTAGGTTCATCTAAAAGTAAGAAATTTGGACTTTCTAACATGCACTTACTCAGCATACATCTTACCTTTTCTCCCCCTGATAAAACAGAAACTTTTTTAAAGACTTCTTCGTTTGAAAATAACATTCTTCCCAAAAAGGAACGGATGTAGGATTCGTCATTTCCTTCATAAAACTTCCCAATCCAGTCCAACATAGAAATATCTTCTTTAAAATAAGCACTGTTATCTTGTGGTAAATAGGAAGATACTATCGTTTTCCCATAACGAATGGTTCCCTTATCATACTTTTCGACACCTGCTAAAAGGTTAAGTAGCGTAGTTTTTGCTAGGTCATTTTCACCCAATATTGCAATTTTATCTCCCTTTTGTACGGTAAAAGAGATGTTAGATAAAATTTTTTCTCCATCTATTGTCTTCGTTAAATGATTGACTTCTAAAATCTCATTGCCACATGGTTTCTCGATTGGAAAAGTAATATAAGGATATTTTCTAGACGAAGGGATAATTTCTTCCAGTTCTATTTTTTCTAAGATTTTTTTTCTAGAAGTTGCTTGTTTCGATTTGGAAGCATTGGCTGAAAAGCGCGCAATAAAATTTTGTAATTCTTTGATTTTCTCTTCTTTTTTTCGATTTTGTTCCTTAACTTGTTTTAAAGCAAGTTCTCTAGACTGATACCAAAAGTCATAATTTCCCGTATAAATTTTCATTTTACCAAAATCAATATCCACAATATGTGTACAGACCTGATTTAAAAAATGTCTATCATGTGAAACAACAATGACAGTATTTTCAAAATTGATTAAGAACTCTTCTAACCACTGAATCGCATCCATATCTAAATTGTTGGTCGGTTCATCCAAAAGCAAAATATCTGGATTTTGAAAAAGGGCTTGTGCTAAAAGTACCTTTACCCGTAATTTGACAGGAATCTCTTTCATGAGGAGGGTATGGTATTCTTCTAGAACTCCAAGTTGGGAAAGAAGCATGGCGGCATCTGGTTCAGCATTGTAACCATCTAAATCCTGAAAGTCTGCTTCCAAATCTGCCATTTTGATATAGTCTTCTTCACAAAATTCTTGCTGGTTATAAAGTGCATTTTTTTCTTCAATCACTTTCCAAAGAGAAGTGTTTCCCATTAAAACAACATCTAGGACGCGCAAATCATCATAAGCATAATGATCCTGTTTTAAAAACGAAAGACGTTCATTTTTACCAAAGATGATTTCCCCATGTGTTGTTTCTAACTCCCCGGTTAATAATTTTAAAAAGGTCGATTTCCCTGCCCCGTTGGCACCAATGAGGCCGTAGCAGTTTCCCTTTGTAAATTTTAAGGTAACATCTTCGAATAAAGTTCTTTTTCCAAACGTTAAAGTTACATGATTTGTTTGTATCATATTCTTCCTCCTAAATGCGATAAAAAAGGGAGACAAATTTGGCAAAGCGATACAAAATCAGATTGCTTTTGTTAATTGCAAAACTCTTTCCCAAAGCTTTCCCACCAATCGTGAGTGCTGAAATCAATCCTGTTACAAACAAGGTTGTAAGAAGAAGATCATAGTGATAGTTGCTGACCATAAGAGAAGTTATGGTAATCCCTGCAGCACCTGAAATAACCCCACAAATATCTCCAATCACATCACAACAAAAACTAGAGACTTTATCAGCATTTTTCTTGAAAAAAACGGCGACTTTGGCACCTCTTACTTTTCGGGCACTCATGGAATGAAAGATGGCTTCATCACTTGCCGTTACAGAAACGCCTACAATATCAAAGAAGATTCCAAAGAAAATAAACAGAAAGGTAATTAAAATACTCGGAAGTAACGTGGATTGTTTAATGGTTATTTCCGCAAAAAAAGAAAGACCAAAAGAAAGAAAAAAGGCGATGATAAAAATCATAACAATCCATTTCATATGGATGAGTTCCTTTTTCTTTTTCTCTTTTCTTCTCGTCTGTACTTTTAAATTTTGAATGGCTTCTTTTTCTTGGGCTTTTTTAGATCGATTCATAATACACCTCACGTACTATTATATAGAAAAAAAAGAAAAAAGCAAAATTCTTTGCCTTTATTTTTGTATTAATGGCGGTTCCTTGGTAAACTTTAGGTCTTAGGTCAAGCAGGATTTCCCTCACCTTTACAGCATCGTTACCAACACTGCGGTTCCCCCTTACGAAAGATGAATACCAAAGGTATGGCTTGATCGCCACTTAGTACCCACTGCAATCCCAAGCAACATCACTCTAGGAGATTTCCTCACCAAGCTTTATTACTAATTCTTTTTTGCAGAATAGATTTCATTGTGCAGTTTACCCAAAGGGTTTGGCCAATCCACTGGGTCAGCTCACAAATCCCAACTCTTCCACGCAAGACAAGCTACGCTACTCATAACTTTCGCCACAAAGTAGGTTCTTCCTAAGTCGTAAAAGATCCATCAGCTTACGCGTATAGGTCTTCCACAAGAATAGGTCTCCCAGATAATGGGGCTTTCCTATATGCCATTATAGAATACCCATTATCCATTCCTTCCAGCATCCACCCCAAACTGGGCGTAAGAAGCAAACACCAGAAGTTTCACAGATATGCTCTTTAACGGTGGTTTATTCCCGTCTTCGTAATAAAGGTATTGACTAGAATAGTGTGCCATTTCCATTACGCCACACAGTATATCATATTCTAGAAATCTTGTCAAATTGACACAAATTTTACAGTCAACTAGATTGTCTTAAACACCCCCTACTTTTCCATGACTTCTTAAGAAACATTTTCGCAAGAAATCAACAGGAATTACAGAAAGAGCAAGAAGAAGCATCTCGCCAAATTCTGGTACAGAAAGTCCTGCTGTACGGAACAAGTCTCCTCCAAAATAGATTAAAATCACTTGCACCACTACAATAAAACAAATGGTAATTAAGAAGACTGGATTTGAAAAAATTCCCTCGAGTAAGTTAAGCCGTGCCGTCCTTGCATTGAAACTGTTAAAGATCCCCATGAAGATAAAGAGTCCAAAAAAGGCGGTTAAAAAATACTTGTCAGATGGGTCAATTCGAAACAGTTGATGAAACAAAGGAAGTTTCAAAAAGCAAAGGCAAAGAAGTGCAGAATAAAGTCCTGTAAAAAGAATTTCCCCTAGCATATAGTGATTTAAAATAGCTTCTTCTCTTTTCTTAGGGGGTTCTAGCATGTACTCTTTTCGAGGTGGTTCATAGGCAAAGGCAAGTCCTGCCAGTGTGTCCATCACCATATTGACCCAGAGCATTTGAATTACAGTAATCGGCGTTTCAATACCAATAAAAGGGCCCACGATCGATAAAAGAATGGCACATAAATTCATCGTAAGCTGGAAAATAATAAATTTACGAATGCTTTTGAAGGTGGTTCTTCCAAAAAGAATGGCTTTTGATATTGATAAAAAATTATTATCTAAAATGATGATGTCGCTCGCTTCTTTGGAAACTTCCGTTCCACTTCCCATGGCAAAGCCAACATCTGCTTGCTTTAAAGCAGGGGCATCATTGACGCCATCCCCTGTCATACCAACAACAAGGTGCTTTTCTCTTGAAAGTCTTACCAGGCGACTCTTATCTGTGGGTAGGGCTCTTGCAATGACTTTGATTCTAGCAAGACATTCTTTGATTTCTTCATCTTTCATTCGAAGTAACTGTTCACTGGTAAGAACTAAGTCATCAGAAGACTTTAGAATGCCGATTTGTTTCGCAAGAGAGGTTGCTGTTTCTTTGTTATCTCCTGTCATCATGACCACTTGTACACCGGCATTTTGTACTTCTTGTACAGCTTGGAATGAGGTTTCTCTGATTTCATCTTCTAAGACGACAAGGCCTAAAAAAACAAGATTTGAAACACGCCTTCCTTCTTTATAACAAAGGGCAATCACCCGTTTTCCTTCTTCGGTAAAGGTAGAAAGAAACCGTTTCATTTTATCATGTCTTACAAAAGGGACAAGCTTTCCTTCTTCTTTTAAGTACATTTTACACTGCGGAAGAAGGATTTCAGGAGCGCCTTTCAAAAACGTAATCTCATGATTTTCAATGGAGACTGTTGTAAGAGAATACTTGAACACACTGGAGAAAGGTTGTTCCTTTAAAACAGGATATTGGTGTATCTTTTTTGCTTCAAAAAAAGAAAGCAGTGCACGATCTGTCCCATTTCCACCAATCAAGGTTTCATTTTGAACATCGTAGTTACAACTGTTATTTTCAAATAAACTTGTTTTGAGTGTTTCATAATAGGAAGGGAATTTCTGCAGTTCCTTTTCACTTTTATATTCTAGAAAACTCCCAGAAAGAAACTTTTCCACATGCATCCTTCCTTTAGTGAGTGTCCCTGTCTTGTCGGTAAATAAAATATTCAAACTTCCTGCTGTTTCAATTCCAACGAGTCTTCTTACTAAAACATTGTTTTTAAGCATTCTTTTCATGTTAGAAGAAAGCACTAAAGTCACCATCATAGGAAGCCCTTCTGGGACAGAAACCACAATAATGGTAACAGCAAGTGTCAAGGCATAAAGAATATCACCAAACAAATTGGGAAAATTGGAAAGTGCTGCCAGGATCAAGGTTTTATCAAAATGATTTTCAATCACATACACAGAAAAAAGATAGGAAAATGCAACCAAAAAAGCGCTGAAATATCCAATTCTACTGATGACTTTGGCAAGTTGTTGAAGCCTTTGTTTTAGGGGACTTTCTGGTTGTTTGGAAGAAAGCTCTAAAGCAAGTTTTCCATAGAATGTGTTCTCTCCTACTTTAGAAACTTGCATGATGCCTTCTCCTTGATAAATGACACTGCCTCTAAAAAGTTCATTTTCTTTTTGTAACGTCTTTCTTCTAGCAGTTTTGTATTGTTCTTTACTTTCGCCATTTAAGGAAGATTCATCTACACTTAAATTTCCCTCTACCAAAACACCATCCGCAGGAATTTTATCCCCATAGGAAAGAAGAACCAAATCCCCAACAACCACTTCTTCAATGGGAATTTCAAGAACTCCTTTTTTTCGTCTCACTCGCACTTTGACTCGACTCGACTCTTCCTCTAGTTTTTCAAACGCTTTTTCACTACCATACTCTGAAATCGTCGAAATAAAAGAGGCTATTAGAATCGCAATGACAATTCCAACCGTTTCAAACCAATCGAAATCATGAATTAAAAAGAGGGTTTTGATTCCAAGTGCTATCATCAAGATTCGAATAATTGGGTCTCCCAAGCTTCTTAGGAATGCTTTTAGAAATGTTTCTTTGCTGTGTGAAACAAGGGCATTGTCTCCATAAACTTTTCTTGCTTCTTCCACTTCTTCTTCCGAAAGTCCTATCCATTTTTCCATAGTGTTCCTCCTACTTTACTTTATGAAGGAACAAGATAGGATTTGAAAAAAGAACCGCCAATTTTTCGACAAGAAAAAAACAACCCTTTTTTACAGGAATTGTTTTCTAAATTTTTGATTAATTCATTCTTTTACGAATGCCATATCCAAGTCCAAGTCCACTGACTAAGATGATGGTAAGAAGTCCATAGATATTGGCATCCGCAGTATCTGGCCCTTTGTCTTCAGTTGTAGCAACTTCTTTTGCAGTAGCACTTATATATACGATTGTATTTGTAGACAAAACTTCTAAAAAATCGAAGGCTTCTGTCATGTCTTCATCTGCATAGAAACCTAAAATATCA
>CANQVB010000010.1 GCA_947627225.1 uncultured Bacilli bacterium | reverse complement strand
AATTTTGCAAACAGATGCATAAGTTAAGACCTCAACAATGGGAAATAGAATCTTCGATACCAAAAAATTTAGTTAAAATTGCTCAAAATTAGAAAATTAAAAAACATATAAAGCAATTTATAGGCAGTTTCTTAAACTGATGACATTGCTTCTTCCTTTAGGGCACCAGATCGATTGTTGCTCGGACTTTTGTAGTTCGAGTTTTAATATGATACAATATTTATAGATTGGAATTGATAGATTTGCCAATTTAAAAAAAGTGCTTGCAAATTGTCAATCACAATTTAAATGGAGGTTTACAATGTCTGGGGAACTCAAAAATATTATAAGTAATTCATATTATGATATTGGTATTTATGCTACAGATATGAAAGAAAATATAATAGCATATAATGAACACAAAGTTTTTGAAGCAGCTAGTTGTATAAAATTATTTATATTAATTGAATATTATAAACAAGTATATGAAAATAAAATTAAAACAAACGATATGTTTATTTATCAGGAAAGTGATAATATACCTGGCATCAACTTTGGTATTATAAATAGTTTCGATTATGGATTAAAATTAACTTCTAAAGATTATGCAACATTAATGATTATTTATAGTGATAATATTGCTACAAATAAACTGATTGATTATTTAGGAATAGATAATATAAATAATACAATAAATGAATTGGGATTTGAAAATACAAAATTATTTAATAAGTTAGATTTATTGAAATAATTTAAGTTTGGACAAACTACTCCATATGAATATGCAAAAGCCTATAAAATGATTTTAAATAATCAAGTAATTAATAAAGAAGTATCACAAAACATATTAGAAATTTTAAAAAAACAAAAATATAATGATATGTTAGTAAAGGGGCTACCTCAAACGGATATATTATTTAAAGGCACTGAAGAGAGTATCATTAAATACATAGCTTCAAAGAGTGGTTCTATAACTTGGACGGGTCAAGAGATGGCAAATTGCAGAAATGATGGTGGAATTATTTCTACAATGTATGGTGATTATATAATTTCAATATTTATATCAAACATAAAAGATTTGCAAATTAATTATGATAATGAAGGAATAGAATTTGGTGCTAAGATAGGTAAGATTATTTTTGATCATTTTATAAAAAATAAAGGAGAATTAAAATGATCAAATATACTAATAATATGTCTTGTACAAAAGAAGAATTATCTGAATTATTTTTAAGTGTAAATTGGAATTCTGGCAAGTATCCAGATAAATGATATGAATCAATAAAAAATAGTACATATAAAATATTACACTCTCTCATGTTAAGCCAAAGTTTAAATGTGGTAGTATTCATTAAATAGCATTTTTTGCAATTGATATAGAATTTTCTTTGTATCATAAGCTTGTTAAGAAGTTGGTCACATCTGTTTTTTTAATTATCCGTTTTTGTTTTTCTCATTCTTTTTACACTATCGTTATTCTTAAGCAAAGATAATATTTCTATATCTTTTTGCTCAATTTCATTCATTGTTAAATTGAAATAATTTGCTAAATCACCATCACTATAATTTTCTTGATATTTTAACATAACAAATGATAAATCTTTAGGTGATAAGGTCGATAATACTTGCATCATAGTTGAACTAAACGTTGAATTATTTAACTCTTCAAATTGATTATTAGGATCTGCAATAGAATCAATCATTTTATTATTTTTATTATCAGAAAAACGATAATTATCAAGTGAAGTACTAGGAATATTTTTTTTATAGTTTTCTATATATCTTCTAAGATTTCCTTTTAAGGTTAAATTAATAAACTTAACAATTTGTCCTTCAGTATTTAAACAAATATTCTCTATAACTTCAAGAAAAATTAATTTTAACTCACTAGAAAAATCATCAATAATATTGCTTTGTGAATTGATACCATATATATTACACATATTATATGCAATTTTATAAATATGTCTTTGTTGTTTATTTAATATTTCACTTCTTGTATCATAAAGTTGACTTTTATATAATCCTATTAAATCATACAAGCGAAATTGATCCATATTAATGTTGGCTGATTGATTAATTTCATTAATCAAAGATAATAATTCATCAATCTTTTTATCAGTTATAATTTTATTATCTTGTTTATCTTTACTATCATTAAAATACCATATCATATTAATGGCTTGAATATATGAAAAATCCTTTTCAACTAATTCTAAAACACAATCATAATTAATTTTTAGAAAGCAACATATATTTTTTATTTCATCAGGATTATAAATTTTCATTTGTTTTAAACGCTTAAATATATCATTTATACTTTTTATATGTAGTCTTTTCAAGTATTCATCAATTGAATTTTTTATTCTAATCATATCTGTATCGTATTTTTCTTTTTTTTCTAATCTTTTAATTCTTCGATATATGGAAAAATAAGAATACCCATTTTTATCGCAAAATTTCGATAAAGTCATATTATTAAAATAATATTTTTTCCTATTAATTGGATTGGCTATATAGTCATCAACAATGCTTTCGATTGATACGCTTTCATTTGATTTTAAATATCTATTAACAATAGTATTATAACTAATTCCTGTCTTACTACAAAATTGAATTAGTGGTTTTCCTTTATAAAAATATTTTACATTATTTGCTTTATATAATTCTACACATTCATTTACTATTTCTTGTAATGGAGCATCACTTGTTTTTCTTTTATTCCAAATAGACCCTCTTATCGATTTAACATTCAAATTGTTTTTTGTACAATAATCTTTCAAAGGTATTCCTTGATAATAATAAATTATACCATATGTATTAATTGTCTCGATTGCTTCATCAATTAGCTTTTCTATATCTAAATTTTTATCTTTTGATTGTTTACTATTTATATAAGAAACAATTCCAGAATATGATAAATTATTTTCTTTACAATATTGATGTAGAGTCATATTTTGATATAAATATTTTGGAACAAATGGTTGATATACACGCATAATTTCTTCTATTAATTCAGTATCGTTTAAATGAATATAACTTTCATCATTTTTATGTTTATGTATATAATTGATAATATTTTTATAGTTTATATCATTTTCCTCACAATATACTTTTAAAGGTATACCATGATAATAATATCTATATCGGTTATGTTCACTACTCAAATATAACTTTATTATTTCTTCATCATTTAAAGTAGGATTCTCTTTCTTTTTGCTTCGGATATAGTCTACAATCGAATGATAAGATAAATCAGGATTTCTTCTACAAAATTCACTAAGTGGAATCCCCAAATAATAATACTTAGTGCTATTATCTACATAATCATCCATTGCTAATCTTACTAAATCATCATCTATTAAATCTGGATGATCTTTTTTTAACTGACGTATCCTAGAATATATAGTTTGATCATGAATATCATTCTTTTTACAATATTGTCTTAGAGTCATTCCACCATACATATATTTTTTTGAATTACCATATTGCTTCATAACCATATTAACTATTTCTTGTTCTGATAAATCTTTATATTTTGGATTATTCTTTTTTCTAGATATTCCTGTTATAATTGAATTAACTTTTATACCATGAGTTTTACAATATTCTGATAATGATATACCATCATAATAATATTTTTGCATGACATCACCTACTTTTTAGAAGTTTGTCTCCACCCAATTTATTAAATGTTTCGATAATGATTATACTGTAAGTATAATTTGAAAACAATCGAACAACTATAAAAATATAATAAAATTTTGCAAAATATGATAGACTTATATCAGTTAGTAATTATTACTAACTAACTGATTGGTCTAAGATGAGGTATTCTAGTTCTTCTTTATACAATGGGACTGGATACTAAATTTGTCAATTTGAAAAACGTACTTACACTTTGATAAGTCAATATGCAAGCTAAACAGGGGGGTGATAATATGGCTATTGATTCTCATATGCATATTAATCATTTTATTTTGGATAATAAAGAAAAATATATAGATGCAATAAATAATAATTCTAGGATAGAAAGTGTTATCAATATTGGATTAAATCTACAAACTTCTCAAGAATCTATAAGCATTGCACAATCAAATTCTAAATTTTATTCTTCTATAGGTGTTCATCCACTTTATATTGATTCGCAAAACTTAGAAAAACTATATGGCTTGGCAGATAATCCACGAGTTGTAGCACTTGGTGAAAGTGGGTTAGATAATACTAAAAATAATTTTAATGAGCAAAGAAAATATTTAATAAGGCAAATTATAATAGCTAATGAATTACATTTACCTGTAATTATTCATTCTAATAATTGTAATAAACAAGTAATAGACATTTTTAAAAGATATGTAAAACCAAAATATGGATGTGTATTTCATTGCTTTCAACCAGATTTAGATGATTTAAAATATTTGGTGAGCAATGGTTATTATATATCATTTGCGGGTAGAATAACTTATAAAACAGCAAAAAAATCTATTGAGGTAGCAAAAATAGTTCCAAATGATTTATTTTTGGTTGAAACAGATAGTCCTTATATATCTCCAGAACCTTTAAGAGGTACAATTAATGAAACATCTAATATTAAATATATCCTTGGAAAATTGGCTGAAATAAAAGAAATGAGTTATATTGAAATTGAAACAATGACTACCCAAAATACAAAAAGATTATTTAAAAAATTACAATAAAATAGTGTGGAAAATTATAAAAATATGGTATAATAAGTAACCATCAAAGGAGGAAATTGTATGGGACTATTGAATATAGAAAAGAAAGAGGATCTCGAAAGAGCTTATCTAACTTACATCGAACAGAGTAAAAAAGTAAGAGAAGAAGAATTAAAATCCTCTAGATATATATTAGCATATGATTTTGTGAGTAAGCATTATTGGAATAGACAAAATAAAAAGTTAGAGGCTAAATTATTTGAAATTGTAGGGACATATGGTATTGAAGGTAAAATGTTTAATATGTCTGATGAATATATAAAATCTGTTAGACTAAAACGATATGAAAAATTAAAAAGCTTTATCGATTCGCTAACGGAAGAACAACTTGATTCAAATATATTTTTAAAAAGAGCAAGTATATTTATGAAAACAAGTGCTGAGGATTGTCCAATTCTATTAAATGCGTTACGTGAAAGGATAGATAATGAGAATCTATCAGGAGTGATACCAGTAGAATGTGTTATTCCAGATAAAACTCAAAAATATATACCAGAATATATAAGTACACAAATAGCTATTCCATACTATAGACCTAGAGCATATAAAATGGAGTATATTAATGTCTTGGATTCTTCTCATCAGCAAGTTTATGAAGATTATAATACTTGTGTAAAAAGAATTGGTAAAATAGCGGAAGATATCTATCTTTTACAATTAAACAAAATATTAACTACACATTCAAGTGATTTAATGTGTTATTATTTTCAAATTGATCAGTCAGGATGTAATCGTCATTTCCTTACAACGTTTTATGAAAAAACAGTTCAAAAAGATTCAGGTAATGAAGCTTTAATTCCTACAGAGGATTTTATACAAACAACAATAAATAATTTTCAAACCTTATTAGACACAGGATTAATAGATATAACAGTTTTAAAAGAAAGAAATAGAAATCCGGTTTTAAAAAAAATTAAATAGTAAAATAAAGGAACCCAAATTGATTGCAGCTTTTTATGGCTTATGAAAGTCTTTTGTGCGTGATATTTATATCATTTCGAACTTTTTCAAACTAAAATATAAAAGGAGACCCCTTATGTTACTTTGATATGCTTGTCAAAATACATAGGGGTTAATCGTTGTGATAAGAAATATGTTTTTAATAAACAAAAGATTTATTGAATTAGTATAGAAAAATGATATAGTAATTAACACTAAAGTGGGGATGGTTTGGACCATTCTGCAGTTTTTGAAGATATTGAAGGAATAAGAAAAATTAGAGTTACAAATGATGAAACAATTAAATGTTTTGTTTCATTTGTACATGGATTTATACATTATGTGTCTTCACAAGGAGATATACCGCCATTTTCATTACTTGAATTTCCTTCAATATATTATGAAAGACTATCTGCTAATTATTTGGTTAAATTTGGATATGATGAAAATATAATCAAACAAGTGATTCGGGATAGAAACCAAAATAATCTTGATATATATAGCTCTTTAGCGGGCATTTTAATGGATATATGTAAATATAATAAAAAAGGGCCGATCACGCAAAAAGATAAAATAGAACAATGGAAAAAATTTAAAAGATCAATATATAAAACCCAAAAAAATTTAATAAGAATTTTTAAAAAAGCAGGAGAACCTTTAGAAAAGTTAGAACTTTTAGCTATGCAAAACTACACATATGAAGAGCTGGTTAATAAAGAATGTGATGAAAATATAGCTAGATTTATAAAAAAAGGAATATTAGTGTTGGATGGTTATCAATATTTAACGGACAGTTATTTAGTAAGCAGTATTTTGAAACAGTCAGATAGTGATAACATGCTAGATAAGATGATATTTGTAACTGAACACCTAGGAGAGTTTAATGTTGAAAAAATAATTCATTATTTTGGAATAGATAATACATTTGCTCCAAAATCTAAAATTTTGAAATCATAATCAAAAATAATATTATAATTGAATTAAATAGTTGATGAAAAAAACATAGAATTTGATGCAGAGACTGAAGGAGCATGACATAAAATATTCAAGTGATAAATGTGTTGAACTTAGTAATAAGACTTATCCAATTTGAATTACAAAATTTTTTGAGTGTGAATGCTGTAACCATAGGAATGTATTAAGCGATATACTTCTTAAAAATATAAAAAAAGATGAAGAAAAGGCAATATTGTATTTTCAATAACGAAGAGGGTTAGTAGTATTTATGCTAAGTTTATCAGCAACAGTGATAACATGCTAGATAGGAATGAATTCAGTTATACGTAGTGTTTTTCAATTTAAGCGTATCTTATATTTTTATAGTTATTTCTTTAACATCTTTAAAAAATCCATATAAAATAAAAAATGAAGTAAAAATATGCTACTTCATCTGTATGAATATAGAATACCTATATTAGGTTCCCTGATTTCTTTCGTATAGAAAAGAAGTCGAATAACTTTAATATAGGACATACAACATATCTAGGAAAAGAGTGTAAAAAAGTTAATATTAAAAAGTTAAAATAGATTATAAAAGGAGGATTTGATTATGAATTTTAATGAAGCATTACCAATTAAAACGGATTATAAATTTGAAGAAGAATTACAAAATCATCAACCTATCTATGACCTAGCTTCAATAGATGAGTTAGAACGTTTGGATACATATTTAAGGCAATTTAAAGCCACCGTACAATGGTGAAAAAGTAAATGAAAGCGATTTTACTAGAGGTCCCCAATTAATCAATAAAAAGAAAATTTAGATTCGCGATAATATTATTTACAAACAGAACATTCTTCTTTGCACTTCGTTATTGGATCTAGTGTGTTACCATTTTGGAAAAAGGTTTTAAGTCAAGTATTTTTACATTATTTGGCTTTTTGTATACACAAAAAAACTAACATTTCTGTTAATTGCTATTATCTCGAAATTCTGGTTCGAGTTTCATACTTTAATGGTGCGATAGTGATAGTTATCTACAACTTTTTGCAAAATAAGACATATAGTACTAACTTCATATCTAAATTATAAATCATTTTCATTATATAAAAAATAATTATTTGCCTTTTGTTAAAATTTTTATCAATTCATTTTTCTGATTTTCATCAATTGGGCTACTTGCTGCTTTATCATGTCCTTTTCCGCCCATTGCTTCTGCTATCAATCTGACATTGACATCATCTTTGATATTTCTATAAGAAATAGTTCCATAATCTAAAGCAATTAACATTGCAAAGTCCATATCATAATTATTTTGTCTAAAATATTCGGCCAAATCATTTCTATACTCATAATCTATAAATACAATTCCTGCTTTTAATCCTAAAACGTTAGCATAATAAACTTTCTTTGCATAGTTAGTCAATTTTTCTTGTACCTGATTAATTTTATTATTGATTAACATTCTCTCTAATTCATTAAATCTAAAACTTTCATCTACTGAATTATTTAATTTTTCAAACATTAATTGTATATATCCCTCACATCCAACTGAGTCAAATAAGAGTGTTAGTTTATGTGGCATTTCATCATTATATTTTGTCTTCCATTCCCATGTATCATATTTTCTTGTTAATTCTGAAAATTCTTTTATTGTTTTATTATTAAAATCAATTAATCCATTATTTACAAGATATTCATAAAATAAACTCGTTCCACTACATAAACCTTTATCATCAGAAATCCTAATTGTAGTAAAAGAATATTTATTAAAATTTCCCTCTAGCGCTGATTTATGGTGATCAAACACATAAAACTTATTTTTTAATTTTTCGTCATTTGCTACCTTTGATAAGGTAGGTTCTTCAAGCCATAAATCTGTCACAAAAATTATATCAAAATTATAAATTCTTCCATTTTGGTAATATTTATTAATTTCATCTTGCAAATTAAAAGTTTCACATAATACATATTCAACATTTTTAAATGCTAATTTAGCTAATATAGCATTACCCATTCCATCTATGTCACTCTTATGTGTAAATAGTAAGACTTCCATTATTATACCTTCTTTCATTTTCATATAAATCAATTATTTGCTTTTTTATTTAATACTTTTTTATCATTCCAAACTTCATTTGTGTGTTGGGTAAGTGCCATAATAAAGGCATCCCTTGTTAAGTCTATTCTACTAATGATTCCATTAGTAACAAAATTAATTCCACCTTTGCCACTTCGCAAATCATTTTGTACAAATATTTTATCCATAACTTCTCCTAAATTTGTTGTTATTATTTCATCTACATATTTATCTGGAACTGGAAATGCTGGACTTGTTCCCCAACTCTCATATCCATTTTTATCTTTTATAACAGCAATATTAATAATAACCCATTTGCCTAACAAATTAGTTATGCCAGATTCAACCCCCAAAAAATACTCAACATCTATTTCATTTTCTAAAGCATAATTCATTAAATTATTAACTCGATTTTTAGCACCTTCATAAATTTCATTATTCACTGGCTCTTCACTAACATCTGATGAAACTGGAACACCTTCAATCTCAAAATCATCAAAATAATTTTTAAAGGCCTCTGTTGCTCCTTCAATTTTTCCTGGATTTTTTGTACCTATTAATACTTTCATTACTTTACCTCCTTAAAACCATTCCTACTCCATAACCAAAGTGGCGTATGAATATCAATTGGTTTATATTTTGTTTCTTTTAATAATTTGTTCCATCTGTCAATCACTATTAGTTGAACATCGCTTTTATCTAATTCAGCATCAGTTATTAATCCTAGTCTATGAGTTGATTTTACTACATGAGTATCAGGTGCAACTGTAAGATTTTCTATATTTTTATATTTTCTGTTAGTATATTGATAGATAACATATAACCAATAATTACATATTTTTGTTCCGGATAAATAAGGAAATTTTATCTTATTTTGTTTTTGAATGAAATCTCTAATTTTATCAACATCATTATCTAATGAATCGAATAATTTTCTTATATCTCCATCATACAATTCTACAAATGTCTTGCATAATGACAACCATATTTCAGTTTGCTTTTGTTTTTGCAATGCTACCTTATATTTAGTAAGGGCATATTGAACTTCTTCAAAACTTTTTTCCATACATAATTTTGGATTAAACACAAATCTCGTTTCTTCATCTTTATATGTTTTGTTAGCATTTTCCCATAATGTATAAGAATTTCTTTGATAATTTAATGCCATAGGTAAAGTGAAATATAAATAATTTTCTAAACTATACTTTTCAAGATGTGGATTAGCATCTTCTGGCATTACTTCACCACCAAGTTCACCATTTTTATACATTGCTATAAGTTTATCAACTTTATCTAAAATTTCATTTTGGTGCATATACTACCTCCAATTTTGAAAATTAACAATTTCTAAATAAAATTATACCATAAATCAGCAAATTTCACTATCTTTCAAAATCATCTTTTTCATTATTTTTATTATTTTAAGAGAAGTTGATTTGATTTTAATACATTTAATTTAATGATTTAATAAAATTTTCTAAATCTTTTATTTCTAGGGAATTTGCTAGACTTCCAATATAAATAGTTTTAGAATAATTAAAAACTAAAAAAGTAATACCTTTAATAATAACTCTATGAGGTTCAATATAGTTTAAATTTGTATGTTCTATGTTTTTGATACTACCATTTATAATAGTTGGTTTTGTATTACAAAAATCACATATAAATTCTATTTTCTTTTTTAATTCTTCATCAAAATGTAATTCTTTTGTTTTTAATTTAATCATTTAAATCTATCCTTTCTTTCCTTAAATGCAAAAAATCAACTTCTTTTGAAGTTGATACTATATATTTAAATCTAACAAAAGTTAGAATAGATTGCTCAATGGTGCCGATTGTGGGACTTGAACCTACGACCTACGCATTACGAATGCGTTGCTCTACCAACTGAGCTAAATCGGCGTCTTTTCCTTATTATAGCAAACAAAATGTTGCAAAGCAAACAAAAATTAAATGCGATTTATTTTCCAATTTTTTTAACAAAAAGAATAAAGTGGGGAAAACCATGGCAGCATGGTGAGAGAAAAAAGATAGAAGTGGTAGTATGCTAAAATGCATTCTATGTGAAGGTGATATAACTTTTTTAGAAAATATGAAGAAATAATCGAGAACTTCCGGATGCGTTACGAAGCGGAATATAAAATACGAACCTATACGGGATATGGAAAAAGAGTTGGGACAGTGAAAGGGAATTTAGAGAGAGTCATATCGAATCGGGTAACGAAATGGATAGAAATAAAGATTTCACTTCTAATGCAAATAACTTGGAATATAATTTACCAATAGAGAATAAGGAGAAAATATGTCTACATTAAAAAAACCGATTATTGGAATTGTTGGTAGAGTTGATTATGCGAGTGATAATGATTGTGTGATTTGTATTTGGGAAGAGATTAGAAATTGTATCGTTTTAAAAGGTGCTATCCCTTTACTTATTCTTCCAACCCAGATCAAATCATATAAAAATCAGGCGCCCTCTAATCTTCCAAGCCTTACAACTAGAGAAAAACAGGATATAATTAGAATCATCGATTTGTGTGACGCCATTTTATTTGCAGGTGGTTATCAGTGGTATTCCTATGATGCTTTTATTTATCACTATGCATGTATGCACGATATTCCTATATTGGGCATTTGTCTTGGAATGCAAATGATGGCAACTTTGGATTTAAATACAAAAGAAGTACCAAAAGATGATACAATGTTGAATCAGACCCATTTAAATCATCATCAAAGGGAAAAAAGATATGTTCATTCTGTCGAAATTCAAGAAGATAGTTTACTCCATGAAATTGTTGGTATGAAAAAATTGCAAGTAAATAGCAAGCACCGATATCATGTTGAAAAGGTAAAAGGATTGATGATTTCTGCTTATTCTGAAGATGGATTAATCGAAGCAGTAGAAGATAAGAGTAAAAGATTTTTACTGGGAATCCAGTGGCACCCCGAGACAATGATTTCCTACGATGTTTGTGCAAATAGGATTATAGAAGCTTTTATAAAGGCAGCAAGTGCTTATGCCCAAGAAAAAGGGAAAAATTCTTGCCCTTAATGCGTCTATGTTCTTTTTGTTTATCATACTTTTAAATGGGAGGATATTATGTATGAATTAAAACCCCTACCTTTTTTATATCAAGATTTAGAACCATTTATAGATACGCATACAATGGGGCTTCATTATTGGAAACATCAAATGAATTATTTGATACAACTGAATAAACTTCTTGAAAAAAACAAATTTTCTTTTTCTTATCCGATGGAAGAAATATACGACTATATCACATCTTTTCAAAAAGAAGATCAGAATAATATACTGTTTTATTTGGGTGGTGTGTTAAACCATAATTTGTATTGGCAGTCAATCAATCCCAATCAAAAAGAATTTTTACAAGGAAATTTGAAAGATGCCGTAGATCAAAAATTTGGGAGCTTTGATCATTTTAAAAGAAACTGGATAGAAAATGCAATGGACTTAAAAGGATCGGGGTATGTTTTTTTAGTCAAAACACCCAAAGGTGAAGTTGAAATAATTACGACACAAAACCAGGATAGTCCACTTCAATTTGGTTATATTCCGCTTTTTTGTATTGATATGTGGGAACACGCCTATTATCTAAACTATAAAAATGAGAAAAAAAACTATATAGATAACTTCTTTCAACTTGCGAATTTTAGGTATGCCAATCAAAAATATAATGAAAAAATTTGACGACGATTTGAGAATATAGCTCTTTTTCTTGGTTGCTTTTGAAAGCAAAGTTCGTTTTTAAACGAATTTTTCTTTTGGAAAGAATCCTTGAATTCTCTTGCTTGAAATGATATGATAAAAGAAAGAATAGAGGGTGAGACAATATGGAAGGAATTATTCAATTTTTAAGAGACACATTAGACGGTCCTTTATATATCGTTACTGTGATCATCTGTGTCATTTTAATTTTTGCATGTATTGGTTATTTGGCAGAAAGAAAAATCAAAGAAAAAAAAGAAAAAGACCAGTACGCTTCAGTGCAAGGAAATGGAGGAAATGTTCCCCTTCAAGAAGTAGGTGTTTCTACGGCACCTGTTGCTTCAGCAAATGCCCCTCAACAAACAACGATTTCGAAAGAAGCTACCACGATAATGGAACCCATTATAGAAAATGTCTCTTCCCCTTCAGTAGCTGAAGGAAAAACAGTGCAACAAGAAATGTCTCCTCAAACAACGCTGTCTCCAATACAGGAAGTATCTTCTCCTGCTACTTCAAATCAAGGGATTTCCCCTTCCACTACTGTAGCAAAACAGAACACTGTACAACAAGGAAGCACCATACCACCTATGCCATCAGGTGTTAGTGAGCAAGTTGCGCAAGAATCTCCTAGCAATGTAGCTGGAGCTGAACCCGTCACGCCAGTTGTACCTTCGCAGGCTGTAAGTGTTCCACAACAAAATCTTGCATCTGCAATCCCTGAAATTGTAACTGCTCCTACGCCAATCACATCTCAAGCAGTACAACCAGTACAGAAACAAGCGTCACCCGCTGTAAATGTAGGGGAAATTTCTCAAAACAGTACACCTTCACAGTCTCCCCTTCCTGTTTCTACAAATTATGAAACGGTAGTGGCAGTTCCAGTTGTAAAGGTGCCATCTGCACAAGAGTTAAAGTAACCTTGAATAGAATTTAAAAATAAGTTATACTAAAAAAAATACCGAAATTTGAAGGGAGAAAAATATGATTATTACATGGCCAACCATTTTATCTATCATCAAAAAGATTATTGATATTTCCATTGTCTGGCTCATTTTTTATGTCATTTTAAAAAATATTCGAAACAATGTGAAATTATCACTTTTATTTAAAGGCGTTATTGTTATTATTGCCTTAAAACTCATTAGTGACTTCTGTGGATTTACGACAGTAGGTGTTCTTCTTGAATACATTATCATGTGGGGTCCGCTTGCTTTAATTATTGTCTTTCAACCTGAAATTAGAAATATTTTAGAGCAGCTTGGTCGAAGTCAGTTGTTGGGAAGACACAAGGTTCTTACCGTAGATGAGCGAGAACGTTTAGTGTATGAAATTATACAGGCAGTAGATACATTAAGAAAACAAAGAATAGGCGCACTTCTTGTGTTAGAAAGAGATATTAGTCTTGGAAATTATATAGATAAAGCCAAAAAAATTTATGCGGATTTATCCAGTGATTTACTGGTGTCTATTTTCTTTCCAAATAATCCCCTTCATGATGGAGGTGTGATTTTACAAGGAGATCGAATTACTTGTGCGGGTGCTGTTTTTCCTACAAGCAGCAATGGAAAAATTTCCAAACGACTGGGTACAAGACATCGTGCAGCTTTAGGAATTGTAGAGGAAACAGATGCTATTGCAGTAGTTGTTTCAGAAGAAACAGGACGACTTTCTATCGCAGTAAAAGGGGAATTATTTTATAACTTGTCTCTTGACGATGTTAGAATGATGTTAATCGATGAATTAAAACCAAAGCAGGAAGAAGAAATAGACGAAGAAGAGTTAGAAGAGGAAGAAATCTATGAAGAAAATAATTAGTGGATTGAAAAATTTATTTTACCATGTGGGTTTATTCTTTGATAAGTGGCTCATTACTCCAATTACAAAATGTATTTTAAAGGTGAGTGAATTTTTCAAAAGCAATAGCAAAGATTTAGAACGTATTCTTGGAAAAAAGCAAACCTTAATTATTGTGTCTTTGCTCTTAGCGTTTGCCGTGTTCTTAATTTTGGATGGAGAAAGCAATGCACTCGTGGATCAATATGCAGAAGTGCTATATAACCAGCCTGTAACAGCAACCTACAATGAAGAAGCATATGTAGTAGAAGGATTACCGAAAACGGTTGATATCACACTCGTCGGACAAAAAAGACACATCTTTTTAGCAAAACAATCTCCCGAAGAAGGCGTTACAGTAGATCTTACTGGATTAAAACCCGGAACGCACAAAGTAGAACTTCACTATTCACAACGATTGAGCTCTTTGGATTATCGCCTTGATCCTAGCGAAGTGAGCATAACAATTTATGAAAAAGTGTCGGCTACAAAGCCACTTACCGTTGATATTTTACATCAAGATAGTTTGGATACAAAACTCAATATTGAAAATGTAGAATTAAACCGTAGTGAAGTCATTGTTAAAGGACCAGCCTATAAATTAGAAAAAATCGCTTCTGTAAGAGCTTTGGTCGATGTAGAAAAGTTTAAAAATCCAGCTGCTGGAGATATGACAATCGAGGATGTTCAGTTGGTTGCTTATGATACCAGCGGAAAAGCTGTCAATGTAGAAATTGTTCCAAAGAAAGTGAAAGCAAAAGTCACAATTGCTTCTCCGAGTAAGGAAGTTCCAGTTAAGATTATTCCTAAAGGAGACTTGGCATTTGGAAAAGCCATTAAGTCTTTAAGTTCATCGATTAGTACAGTCACCATTTACGGAAATAAGACAGCACTTGCTTCCATTGATTCTATTCCAGTCGAAATTAATGTAGAGGGACTTAAGAACAATAAAGACTTTACTGTGACTTTGGAAAAACCAAATGGAGTTACAGAAATTAGTGAAAAAACCATAACGGTTAAAGTCACGATTGATAACTTAGCTTCTAAAGAATTTTCTGGCATTCACATTGCGACAGAGAACCTCAATGAAAGATATAAAGTCCAAGCTTTAAGTGAAGCAGACAGTATTGTTACTGTAGTTGTTGGTGGAAGTAAAGACATTATTGATGGTTTAGATGAATCTGTGATCCGTGCTTATATTGACTTAAAAGATTATGGTGTTGGTGAACATGAAGTAGAAGTCAAAGTAACGGGAGATGATGTAAGACTTTCTTATGCTAGCAAAACCAAAAAAGTAAAAATTAAAATCATGGAAAAATAAAAATAGAGAGGAATTCCTTTCTATTTTTTATCTAAATCATCAAATAAGATAGGAATACAAATTAAACCACAAATTCCTATTAAAATATAGACGATTCTAGCAATCATATTTTCAGCGCTACCAAAGATTGTCGCAACAAGATCTAATTCAAATAGACCAACAAGTGCCCAGTTTAATGCACCAATGATGACTAGCACAAGCGCTATTTTTTTAATTGTTTCCATAAATTCCTCCTTTGCTTTGTTATTAGCATGTTGCAAAATTTTTAAATTATTCATGAATACTTTTAAAAATGGACCATATAGTTTAATGAACAAGAAAAATTGAGGTGAAAAAATGAGAAAAATTTGTCTTTTTATGTTTTTGGGACTTTTGGTTTGTTTTACAACAGGATGTGGAAAATATGGAGAAGAGAATATTTTAAAAGATTTAGAAAAAAAACTAAATTCAGCAAATGCCTATCAATTAAATGGAAAACTGGAGATTATGAACAATGATGATGTTTATAATTACACGGTCAGTACTTCTTATCAAAAAGAAGATTTTTATAAAGTAAGTCTTAAAAATGATGCCAATAATCATGAACAAATTATTTTAAAGAATGATACAGCGGTCTATGTTTTAACGCCGGCTTTAAATAAAAGTTTTAAATTTCAAAGTGATTGGCCTTATAATAATTCCCAAATTTATTTATTAGAATCGATTCTTGATGATTTAAAAAATGACAAAGAAAGAACATTTAAAGAAACGAAAGATGGATATGTCTTTACCAGTGCTGTGAATTATCCTAATAATCGAAAATTAAAGAAACAAGAAGTGACATTTGACAAAGATTTAAATTTAAAAACAGTAAAAGTTTTAGATGATAATGATATTCCTAATATGACAATGGCATATTCTAAAATAGACTGGAAGCCAAACTTTAAAAAGAACTACTTCACACTAGAGGAATCTATGAATAGTTCTAAGACAGAGGATGAAGTTACGACAACTGGTGTCATTGAAGATACCATTTATCCACTTGTAATTCCAGAAGGAACGAAGCTAACCAACGAGGAAAAAGTAGAAAAGACAGATGGGGAAAGAGTCATTTTAACATTTGAAGGAGAAAAACCATTTTTATTGGTAGAAGAGACTGTTTCTAAAGAAGATGAACTGACCATTATTCCAACATATGGAGAACCTTTTCAATTTATGGATACCGTTGGAGCACTTTCAGATAATTCGCTAACTTGGACAGTAAATGGAATAGAGTATTACTTAGTGAGTGATGTATTAAATCAAGATGAGCTAGTAGAAGTTGCCCAATCGATTAGTGTTCTTCCAACCATGAAATAAAAGAATAGAAAAAGAGTCATGCAAGGCTCTCTTTTTTATGGTTTAACAAAATTGTGGCTCTTATATGGAATCAAGATGAGGACTTTGATGCTTGAAACAGGCACCAGATAGATACCAAACTCGGAAAATTCGAGTAAAATAGAGTTTGAGTTCCGGTAAAATTTTATAGAATTATTGAAATAGCAATAAAAAAATGTTATGGATACTAAACAATTTGTCTTTATTGCATTCTATTGATATTTATTGACTAATTTTGCAACTGTTGTAAAAAAAATACCGAAACTCAAATAAATAGAGAACTTGTAAAAAGTTCGTTTTTATGTTATGATGTATTCGTCAAGGATGCCTTGCATAAAATAAAAAAGGATACATTTGATTGGGCTAATCAAATGCAATCCCTTATTAGGATAGCATCTGAAATCAACAAATGTTGAAATCAGATGCTTTTGCTATTTTAGAAGTAAAATAGTTACGACTAAGAATAGGAGTAATATTATCATAAATTGAGAAAATTCTCTTTTTGTCATAAATATCACCACCTTTCTTTTATCCTTTGATAAATAGAAAGGGAAAGCACCTGATATATTTCAAATGTATCCATAAACATTGTATCAAACAGATGTTCTTAATACAATGCTTTATATTAAATTTTGACAATTTTGAAAACATAATTTCATATTGGTAACTAAGATGTATATGTCATATATATGAAGAAGTAAATGAAAAAAAATATGCTATAATAAATTTGTAGGAAGGTGATTTTGTATGGTAAATTTGAACTTGGAACCTTATTTTGAAAGTGCAGATATCCAATACTATGATTCTAAATATATGATTACAATTTTAGAAAATATATTAGGAAATAAAATAGAGGATATTAAAAAGGAAATTAACGATGCGCAAATTGTTGTTTCTAATGAACAAATAAAAGAATATTTAGAAAAAACATTTGAAGAAGAAGATCCAGAACTAAAGAAAAGAATTGAAAAACCAAAACCTAAAAGAAGTGGGAATACTGGTAAATTAACAGATGAAGATATGAAAGCTTACTCTCAAGAATTTGTTGATGGTTTAAATGCAAGACGATATTATTTTGAACCTTACACATTAGAATATTTTAAGAGATATTCAAATATTGTAAGAAATAAAGCACTTTTATTATTAAATATGATAGAAAAAATAGGAAATAAAGACGCACTGTCTATCCAAGATTTAATGAAAGAACTTGATATACAATTAGACGAAAATGGTAATATTTCAAAAGAAGATATTGTTCGTTTGATAACGCCTATTGTATATAATATGAGTGCATTAAAGGAGACAGTGACGAAAGCGAATGATTTGAAAACTTATTTAACCTGTAAAATATCAATTGACTATTTATATAGAAAAGGTTTGTCTGAAAGCGATATATATCCATCAGAATCGCTGCAAATAAAAAAGATAGACTATGATCTTCTGAAAGACAATGTACCATTATCAAAAAATCAAAAAGTTGAGTTAGCGCTCCAACAGAAACGAGGTATCAAACAACTTACAAAAATATTGTGCGATTTGTAGTCATTATGGTATATAAGAATCAGCAAATGCTTGATTTCACTTTCTCGTATAAAACAAAAAAGCCAAAAGAAAAGAAACTTTGCAATTTTTTTAAGCTATGCTATACTTAATGGGGTGAGAGTTATGCAAAAAAAAGTAAAAAATATAGAGAATATAGAGGGGAAAAAGATTTTTAAATATGGAATGATTGTCCTTGTTTTTTTAGGAGGTATGTATCTTCTAACGAGTGCACTTGTTACCAAGAATAGACGAATGGAAAGTACAAAAGTTGACAACGGAAGTGTTGCGATTCAATATAGTGAGATTTTATTAGGAGAAGTCTTTCACCAAAGCGAAGGAGAATATCTTGTTCTTTGCTATGACAAAGAAAAGGATTCAGATACATATAAAACAATAATAAGTAAGCTCGAGCAAGCAGAGAAGATAAAGCTTTATACGGTAGATTTATCAAGTGCTTTTAATAAAAAGCTAGTGAAAGATGAAAGTAATAAAACACCAACGAAGGCAAGTGAAATTGCTGTAAGTGGTGCGACACTTTTCTACTTTAAAGATGACAATCTTACATCTTATATAGAAGGAAAAGAAGAGATTACTGCTTTTGTAGAACCTTATCAGGAATAAGATAAAGTGGTTAAAAACTACTTTTTTTATGAAAACAAAAAGAGGTTGGTTCTAAAACTTTAATTTCTGTGATATGATAAAAAGATGAGGGGTGAATACAAAATGAAAAAGGAAACAAAAGAAGAGACAACCTCTTTGGAAGAAGAGTATCGTGAAGTCATTGTAGAAAAGCAAACAGGATTTAATTATCGTGAAGTGATTATCATTATGGCTATTTCTATTTTGTTTGGTTTTTTAATTGGAAATGTTGTGAATTTTGTAAGAAAAAACAATTTGAAAACAGAAATTCCAGAAGAATTGGAAGAATTAGTGTCTACCTATGAAGATATAGAGGAAAATTATTATCAAAAAATATCGAAAGAAGAATTATTGGACGCTGCAATTGCTGGAATGATTGGAGCACTAGGCGATCCTTATTCTAATTATATTGCAGGGGAAGCTTCTAAAGAGTTTAATCAGATGGTAGATGGAGAATATGTGGGGATTGGGACGAGTGTTGGCTACCAAGATAACCATGCAGTTTTTTTAGAAATTAACGACAAAGGCCCCGCTGCTGAAGCAGGATTAAAAGTGGGAGATATATTAGTTGCGATTAATAATGAAAATGTAGAGGAGAAAAGCTTTACCGAAATTACAAGTTTAATGCAAGGAGAAAAAGGAACCAAGATAAAACTAAAAATTCGAAGAAAAGACGAAGAAAAGGAATTTACCATAACAAGACAAACAATTCCCATTGAATCTGTTCATGAGAAAGTCTATGAAGAAGATGGCAAAAAGATAGGTTATATAAAAGTAGATGTTTTTGCTGCAAATACAAAGGGTCAATTTGAAAAAGCATTGAAAAATTTAGAAAAGAAAAAAATAGATTCCCTGATTCTAGATGTAAGAGATAATCCTGGGGGACATTTGAATCAAGCTACAGAAATCTTATCTTTGTTTCTAGACAAAAAGAAAGTGATGTATCAAATAGAAACGAAAGGAAAAAAGCAGAAAACATATGCACTGAATAATGAGAAAAGGACATATCCTATTGCTGTGATTATTAATCAAGACAGTGCTTCTGCTGCTGAGATAGTAGCATCTTCTTTGAAAGAAAGTTATAAGGCCACATTGGTAGGGGTTACCTCTTATGGAAAAGGAACGGTACAAAGAAGTCTTACTTTAAAAAGTGGATCAACAATTAAATATACAACGGAAAAATGGTATACTGCGAAAGGAAACTATATTGGAGAAAAAGGAATTACTCCAGATGTAGTAGTAGAACAAAGTGAAATTTTTAAAGAAAGTCAAAAGGAACAGGATGATACCCAATTACAAAAAGCCTTAGAAATATTGAAACAGAAGTAAGTTCTGTTTCTTTTTTGCAAAAAAATTAGCACTCTTGGTTGACAATTGCTAAAAACAGGGTATAATAAGAAACGAAAAGGAGGAGAGATTATGAATCCAAATCAAATGCAAGAAGAAGACGTTTTAGAAAAATACGGACGAAATATAAATGAAGCAGTTAAGAAAGGAAAAATCGATCCCGTTATTGGAAGAGATGAAGAAATTCGTAGTATCACAAGGGTTTTATCGAGAAAGACCAAAAACAACCCTGTTTTAATTGGAGAACCTGGTGTTGGAAAAACAGCGATTGTAGAAGGCCTTGCCCTTCGAATTGTAAAAGGAGATGTTCCAAGTAGCCTAAAAGGGAAAATGATTTGGGAACTTGATATGGCAAGTTTAGTCGCAGGAGCAAAGTATCGAGGCGAGTTTGAAGAACGTCTTAAAAATGTGCTGAATGAAGTGAAAAAAAGCGATGGAGAAATCATTTTATTTATCGATGAAATTCATACGATTGTAGGTTCTGGAAATATGGAAGGTGCTATGGATACTTCGAACATTTTAAAACCCATGTTAGCACGTGGTGAGATTCATGTCATCGGTGCAACTACCTTGAATGAATATCGAAAATACATTGAAAAGGATGGCGCCTTAGAACGTCGTTTTCAAAGAATTAAAGTCAGTGAACCAACGGTTATGGATACCATTACGATTTTAAGAGGTCTCAAAGAGCGTTTTGAAATTCATCATGGGGTTACGATTCATGATCAAGCATTGGTGAGTGCTGCTACACTTTCGAACCGCTACATTACAGACCGTTACTTACCAGATAAAGCCATTGATTTGATTGATGAAGCGTGTGCTACCATTCGGGTACAGATGGATTCTGTTCCCAATGAACTAGATAGTTTAACAAGAAAGATTATGCAACTTGAAATTGAACTACAGGCCATTAAGAAAGAAAAAGATCCACTTTCTATCAAACGAAAAGAGGAAATTGAAAAAGAACTTTCTAAATTAAAAGAACAAGAACAAATGCTCAAAGAGGAGTGGCAAGAAGAAAAAGAGATTCATCAAGAAATCAACACCAAGAAACAAGAACTTGAAACCGCAAGATTTGATTTAGAACAAGCAGAAAATCAGTATGACTTAGAACAAGCGGCTCGTCTTCGTCACGGAGAAATTCCTCGACTTGAAAAGGAATTACAAGCATTGAAAGAAAAAGACAGCAAGCGCATTTTAAGTGATTCTGTCTCCGAAGAAGACATTTGTATGGTTATTTCAAAGTGGACAAACATTCCTCTTAGTAAGCTTTTAAGCGGAGAAAAAGAAAAGTTGTTACATTTGGAAGATACACTTGCAAAGCGAGTGATTGGTCAAAAAGAAGCCCTTCACTTAGTGAGTGAAGCGATTTTAAAATCTAGAAGTGGTATTAAAGACCCAAATCGTCCAATTGGTTCCTTCATCTTTTTAGGACCAACAGGGGTTGGAAAAACAGAAGTTGCAAGAAGTCTTGCGGATGCTTTGTTTGATGATGAAAAGCACATGGTTCGTATTGACATGAGTGAATATATGGAAAAGTTTAGTGTTTCTAGATTGATTGGTTCGCCTCCTGGCTATGTAGGGTATGAAGAAGGAGGACAATTAACAGAAGCAGTTAGAAGAAATCCATATAGTATTGTGCTTTTTGATGAAATCGAAAAGGCGCACCCTGAAGTTTTAAATTTATTGCTTCAAATCTTAGATGATGGCAGAATTACAGATTCAAATGGACGGACTGTAGATTTTAAAAACACCATTATTATCATGACATCAAATCTTGGAAGTGAACATGTCCTAGAAGGAGAAAAAGATGCTGTCTTAGAAGAGCTAAAGCAAGCCTTTCGTCCAGAGTTTATCAACCGAATTGATGAGATTATCGTCTTTAATGCTTTGGATGAAGTTGCCTTAAAAGAAATCTTAGAAAAACTTTTACGAGATTTAGAAACACGTCTTGAAGATAGAGATATTCATCTTTCTTTAACGGAAGAAGTGAAAGAAAAGCTTCTAGAAGAAGGCTATGATATTAACTATGGTGCAAGACCACTAAAAAGAATAGTCAGCAAAACGATTGAAAGCCTACTTGCAAGAGAAATTATTGAAGGTAATATTTCCTATGGAGAAACGGTACACTTTATCTTGCAAGATGGACAGATCAAAATACAAAAAGAAAACAGGAGTTAAATATCTGTTTCTTTGATTAAGGAAGCAACCAGTACCAGTTGCTTCTTTTCTTTTTGTGGATGACAAGTGGTTAGGATAGCTTGTTTTTTGGAAGTAACAGGAACCGTAATTGTCCCTGTTTTTTCTTGGGATTCGATGATATCAATTTGATAAGTATAGACTTTTTCTTTGTAGTAGATATTAAAGGTGTCTTTCTTTTGTAGTTCATCTAATTCTTCAAAATAAGCAATTTTTCCACTTCCAGAATGTGCTGCCAAATAAAGTTTGCTTTTTTCCTGATTTGGATAAGTCGAACCTTTTAAAATCATGACATTTTGCTCTACGGTATTTCTTTGGTCGTCTATTTCATAAAGATTTTGGACAACATTGATTTTTGGAATTGACAAAACACCAATCGCATCTTCCGGGTAAAACTCACCTTTTTTGTTTCCAGAATTGATTCGTTCAATCCATGAACTTTCTATTTTTTGAGGTGTCCTTCTCTCTTGTGTTTCTAAAAGCAAGAAAAATCCTCCAAGATAAAGTAGAAGAAATAATAGACTATAAGCCCATTTTTTTCTTTGCATAAATCGCTCCTAAAAAAAGACTAAAGTATGGGAAATAGATGATATCTTTTGTTTTTGTATTTGCATCTTTGATATTTGTGTTGGGCACTTGAATTTCTATTTGTGGTGTTTTCTTGTCATATAAGATGTAGTTCTGCTTTTCTTGATCCTTCGTAACAAAAATTTCAAAGTCTTCTACTTTCTCATATCCTTCTTTTCCTGTTTTTTGATGAATGCGATACGTTCCATAAGGGAGTTCAAAATTCACTGTACCATCTTCTCCTGTTTCAACAATTTTATAAAGGTCACCTTCTGCATCATAAATTTCAAATTCCACATGGGCCTCTTGCATAAAAAGTTGGTTGTCTTCAAACAATTTTTGTAGTGTTATTTCATTTTTTATCACTTGATTTTCTAAAACAAGTTCAATATGTGGATGGGCTTCATCCAAAGTAATTTCAAATGCTTTGGAATTTAAAAGATATCCTTCGCCTGCTTTTTCCTCTTTTAGAATGTAGGTTCCAAAGGGAAGTGAAGAAACGTTTCCTTTGGATTCAGAGATAGTAGCTTCAAGGGTTTGATCGAAAGGAATAGTCGCGATCTTTACGTTATCTTTATAAAGTCCAAAGACAGCTCCTTCCAACTTAGCGCTTCCACTTGCTTGTTTACTTTTGGTATCAGAATCCACTTTCTTTATGTGAATTGAAGTCGTCACAACCTGAATTTTAAAGGAATATACTTGGTCTTCAGTAAAGCCACGATTCATCAACAGTTGACTACTGTTGTGATAATAAAACAATTGCGGCTGCCTTGTCATAGCATGAAATTTTCGAACAACCTCGACTTCGTAGTCTCCTTGTTTTAAATTCTGAAATTTGAATGTATCACCTTCTTTTGTATAAGGTAAGTTTGTTTCTAGATTACTTTCATAAGTTCCACTGTAGGGAATATCTACTGAGATTTCTCCATGGACTGTTGTGGTGAATGTCTTGTTTGCATAATTAGGTGCTGTGTTATAAACACGGAGATTATCATTTATGATGTTAAACCAAAAATCATATTCTGCGGTGGGTGGCCCATTTAAGCCATCTGTAAAATAAAATTCGCAATCGGGCTCTACAATTTGCCAAATACGTAATTGTACAGCCATATAGTAAGCAAGAGAATCTCCCCCCAGCGGATAAGAAAAGGCAACGATTTCTTTTAACTTTTGGGTCGTTCTGTCATCAAGACTTGCAAGTTTATCCATACTTTCATAAGTAGCATTTAAATCAAACAATGCGAAAGGTTGTAAACAATAGGCAACTTCATTTGTTTCGATGTTTCGATAGACACGCCCTTGTTGATAATACTTAACGCCATCTTTTTCTCTTACAACATAAACATCTGGAATGTACTCTGCTTCATAAAATTTTGTAGGTGCTGCTTCTACTTGTAAATTCTGGAAGAAAAAACTTCCAAAAACAATGGTTAAGAATAGTACTAACTTTTTCATAAATTCCTCCTTTTTTCTTAACGGCGTCTAACATAACAGAAAATAAAATTCTTTTCAAAGGAGGAATTTTGAAAATGTAGAAGGTATTTTTCCCAAAAAAAATAAGAAATGAACATTTTTTAGTCATTTCTTTATGAACTTTTAAACAAATTTTTAAAATTCATTCAATTTCATTTTTTTCTAAAATTTTATCGATCAGTCCATATTCTTTGGCTTCAACGGCGTCTAAGAAGTAATCTCTTTCCGTATCCTGTTCAATGGTTTTTAAAGGTTTTCCAGTATTTTTAGCAAGAATTCGGTTCATTCTATTTTTGATTTTTAGAATGTGTTTGGCAGCAATTTGAATCTCTGTCGCTTGTCCTTCTGCACCACCTAAAGGTTGATGTATCATCACTTCGGAATTAGGAAGTGCAAATCGTTTTCCTTTTTCTCCTGCAGAAAGTAAAAAGGCTGCCATAGATGCTGCCATACCCACACAAATGGTTGAGACTGGACTTTGAATCCACTGCATCGTATCATGAATTGCCATTCCAGATGTAATGGCACCTCCTGGAGAATTGATATAAAGAGAAATGGGTTCATGACTAAGTGAATCTAAATAAAGAAGTTCTGCGACCACCACATTGGCACTAGAATCATTGATTTCTCCAGTAAGCAGAATAATCCTGTCTTTTAATAGTCTTGAAAAAATATCATAACTTCTTTCTCCTTGCAATTCTTTTTCTACAATCATGGGTATTAAACTCATATTCTTCACCTACTTCTATTGTAGACAAGAAAGGTATCTTTCATACACCAAAAAAACTGACAAAAAGCTTGACTGGGGGGGGGGTAGTTTGTAGTACACTTAAGAAAATAGAGGTGTCAAGAGATG
>CANQVB010000009.1 GCA_947627225.1 uncultured Bacilli bacterium | reverse complement strand
CTAATTTACTTAAATATATTAAAAATATATCTAAAACTATTTAATTTTATCTATTGACTTTTACCAGATGTTCTTTTTATAAATTTACTATATTTTCTTTCTTTTTACAAGGATATCGCTGTATAGCTATTTTGAAACATATACGTGAAATTTCAAAATAAATAAAATTGCATGTGGCGATTAAATCCCAAAACTTGCACTTCTTTTTTAATTTTCCATGTTTTTAAATTCTTTCTTTAATAATAGAATACCTAAGAGAAAGGCTAAAACATCAGCAATGATAGCGCTCCACAACATCGTTACAACACTATGACTTAAAGTAGCAAGGATTAGAATAGCTGGGACAAAGAAAATCACATCTCGAGAAAGCGCAAGAAGTGTAGATTTAAAACTAGCCCCCATAGATTGTAAGAGTATCGATAAAGTTTTAACGATACAAGTGAATAGGATGCCACCTAAAAATATTCTGAAACAAGCTTTCGCATATTCCAAATATTCAAACGAATTCCCACTTCCAAAAATATGGATCATAAAAGTGGGGAAACATTCAAAGAGTACAAAAGCAATACAACCAATTATCAAGTTTATAATTAAAATAGATTGAATTGTTTCTTTTACTCTTTTTTTATTACCTGCACCCATGTTATAGCCAATAATAGGCATCCCACCTAAAGACACACCAATTACAATTGACACAACAATTCCAAATACTTTCATACAGATTCCAATCACAGCAAGGGGTGTCACAACACCATAAGCAACTCCTGAACTAGACAAAGTCATATAGCCATACTTAACAACTAGATTATTGGCAACCGCAATGATGATTACAATAGCAAGTTGCGTGATGAAAGATGCAAGTCCTAAAGAGATTTCCTGTTTACAGATTTCTTTCTCTAACTGCACTGAATTTTTGGTTATTTTAAAAGATTTTGCTCGTTTCAAATAGAAGATACTCATTAAAAAGGTGAGAATTTGCCCAAGAATTGTAGCGATCGCTGCACCTTGAACACGCATATGAAATCCGAATATAAATATAGGATCTAAAACAATATTAGAAATGGCACCTACAACGGTTGCTATCATTGCATATTTGGGACTACCATCACTTCTTATGGAAGCATTTAAGCCCTGTCCAATAATATAAAAAGGTAGGCCATAACAAATAATTCTTAAATAATCTTTGGCATACTGGTAGCATTCTGCTTCGCTTGGATTCCCACCAAACATTCTTAATATTTGCTCACTGAAAAGAAATCCTAAGATAGTAATTAGAATCGATACGAGGATGAGAAGCACGAAACCATTTCCAATCGATTTATTCGCCTTTTCTTTATTTTTAGCACCGAATGACAAGTTAAAAAGTGCAGCAGCACCATCTCCTATTAGCAAAGCAAATGCAAGTGCAACGACAGTAAAAGGATAAACAATGTTGGTTGCAGCATTTCCAGATGATCCTGCTTCACTCCACCCTATAAAGATTTGATCAACAATATTATAAAGCGCTGCCACAATCATGCTAATGACACATGGTATGGCAAATTTTTGAATCAGTTTGGAAATTTTATCATTTCCTAAATCAAGTTTTTTCACAAAAATTTCTCCTTTCATTGAAGCATAAAAATACGTAAGCCCTTTTTCAATTGGACTTACGCATCTTGGCTACGCATTGATAAACTTGACTTCATATTTCTTGTTCAACAAACCGATTGTAACACAAATTTTAAAATTTTGTAAGTGTTTATTTCACATAAATTCTTGGAACTCTTTTGCCAATAGAACAGATAACTTCATAAGAAATGGTATCTAAATGATTGGCAATTTCCTTAATATGATCAATATCTTTGATCACAATCACTTGATCTCCAATTTGAACGGAATCATCTACTTTCACAAACAACATATCCATACATATATTTCCAACAATTTTATATTTTCTTTGGTTGATATATACATCTCTTCCCGTATTTTTTCTAAGAATACCATCTGCATACCCAATGGGAACAATGGCAATTCTTTCTTTCCCTTTCGCACGATATGTACCATTATAGCCTACTGTTTCATTCACGACTTCGTTAATTTGAATCACTTCACTATATAAACTGAATGTAGATTTAAAAGACACCTGTTTATAATCCACCAAACCATACATAGCAATTCCCAGTCTACAGCCATTCGCATAAAATCTTTTGGGATAAAATTCTGTTGCTTCACTCGCACTCACATGTACGATAGGAATCTCTTTCAAATCCATATCTTTTGTTATCTTTTCAAACTGCGCATATTGTTTCATTGTTCTTTTTTTATTGTGCGCATCATAGATGTGGGTATAAATCCCCTCCAAGACAAGATGTTTTTGCCTCATCATATTCTGTATCTGGTTCAGTTCTTCTTTTTCTCTTACGCCCAATCTGTTCATCCCTGTATTGATTTTAATGTGTGCTTTTAATCCAGGATAATCTTTTTTTACTTTTTTTAAATATTCGGTATTGCTGATGGTGATAGTGATCTTGTTCTTTAAGCAAAGGGAAAGATACGCTACATCGATCACGCCTAAACATAATATGGGAATATTTTTGATTTCTTTTCTAATTTTTAAAGCTTCTTCTAAGGTTGCGACTGCTAAATAATTACAACCAGCATCTAGGATTGTTTTCACAACTTCCAAATCATGATGTCCATAACAATCTGCTTTCACTACACCAAAATAATATTGATAACTGCTGTACTTGTTTATGAGCAATTGAACATTATATTTGATATGGGATAAATTTACTTTTACATAAGTCTTTCTATACATCACAAAACTCCTTTTAAATGAGTAGAATTATGGCAAAAAACCATGTTTTCTAAAAAAGTATATGCTTTTCTTAAACGGTTGATTGTAGATAAAATGTGTTTCGGTTTTCTATATGTATTTTACGTTTTCTAGAAAGAATTATGAAATATCTTCCTCATAAACTGTTCCCTTTCCATCACAGTTACAACAGCACGCGTCGTAATGATTTTTTGAGTCGTCCTAGTCCATAGCTTGTCCAGATGTGAAGATTTCTACTTACAACAAGCACAAAGAAAAAAAGAGCTAGCTTTTATTTGCTAAAGCTCCCATTGGATCCCATGGTTCTAAAAGATGTGGTTCTTTCTTAAAAGCAGCCAGTTCTTCTTCCTTCAAATACTTCTTAAAAATGACGATTTGATACACGTACTTACTAAACCAAGCATCACTCATTACGTAAAATCCTTCACTTCCTACGTCTTTGCCCCAACTATTTTCTACACAATACTTATCCGCAGTCCCATCTTCTTGAAGATTTACACCCATAAAAACCATGGCATGTGTCATTCTACTTTCAAAATGATTTAAAGCATCCCCTTTATCCATTGTAAAATCACTTCCAAAAAGGGTCTTCTTGTCATAGTTATCCAAATCCATCTTGCCTTCTTGTCGATCGAGTTCTTTGTCAACATCACATCCAAACCAAACGGGATAGCCATCTTTGATTTGCGAAACAACAAGTTCTTTTAACCGTTCTATCGGAAGATTCAAATACGTCACAGGATTTCCTTCCACGACATTTCCTAAATACTTCACCGAATAACTTTGATAGAAAGGCTTATCTTCTGTTGGTGCATTGATAACACTTACAAAATCATCTAGATGGAAGCCTACATATTTTTCAAAAAAAGCATGTGGTGTCAAATTCTTATCGCAGTGATAGACCTCGTCTTTATCGACATATTCAAAATCAAACGTCGTGGGTGGAAGTCCAAGAGAGGTGACTAAAATTTGGTAAATTTCATGAAGCATTTCTTCTTTTTTTGCTTGCAATTCTTCTGGTTTCGCACCTTCCTTGTATTGTTTCCTAAGTAGATATGTATCTCGTCTTAACTTGGTATCTAAAATCGTATCCAACTCGCCAGTACTTGATGAAACAGCAACTTCTTGCATAGCACTTTTGGGAACAAGACCATATTTTTTCACCAGATTACAAAGCATATCCCATTGTCCACCATCTTGAATCGGGTCTTGTAAAAGAAAGGATACAAGGCGGTCTTCTACTTTTTCATCTAATGTTTTTAAAATCGATTCTAAAAAATAGTTACACTTTTCTAGTTTATCAAAAAATAAGGGGTAGTTTTCAGAAAGTTCAAATGTTTTTAAATTGAGCTTTTTAATAATTTGATAACGAAATGTATTTAAAGCTGCGAACATCCAACATCTGCCACTTTGTTTTTGATTGGTTACATCCCCTCCTTTTAGACGATGTGAAAAAAGAGGAGTTAGTCTATTTTTACTATCTTTTTTCTTCGCCACTTTTAAAATTCCATTTTCACAGACAGCATGCATCAACATTTCATTCTGAGAATCTTTTTCAAAATCACGTTGCCATTTTTCTAGTAATTCTTTCGTTATTTTCATCTTTATCACCAGTTATAGCATGTGTTTTCATGAAAAAAATTATGCAAAAAGAAAAAGACAAATTTTTGCCTTTTCTAAATTTCTTGAATCACTGTAATAATCATAGGTTTTGATTCTGTCATTTTGTAGTAATATTTTCCAAGAAGCTCTCGCACTTCGTTTTTTATCTTCGTGTAATCCACTCTATTTTCTGTTTTGGAAATATTTTGTGAAATCACCTCTAACGCAATCTTCTTGGTTTCATCGAGCACATCTTGATGTTCTTTCACATAGATAAAACCTCTCGTTAAAATTTCTGGTCCTGCCAAGATTTCTTTGGTTTCCTTAGCAAGCGTACAAGAGATAATGACAATTCCATTTTCTCCTAACATTTCTCGATCTTTCAAGACCAAATCTCCAATGTCGCCACTTGAATTTCCATCAATCAAAACTTCATCTGTTTCGATATGGTTATTTTTCGTGGTATCTAATTCTCCATTGATAAACGTTACCACATCCCCATTTTGTTTTAACAAGATGTTTTCTTTTGGCATGCCTAACTCTTCCGCAATGGTCGCATTCGCATATTGTTGGCGATACTCTCCTTTTACTGGAAAGAAATACTTTGGTTGCATCAAATTAAGCATCAACATCAGGTCTTCTCTTGATGCATGATGAAGCAAGTGTTTTTTACTAGAAAGACTCACTGCATTCACACCCAGCATAGCAATTTCATCCATCACAAGTGCAAGACGCTTTTCAATTCCCTCATAAGCAGGTTCTGTAATAAAAATGGTATCTGTTTCATTCAACTTGATAAATTTATCAAAGCCTTTGATGATTCGCTCTAAATTGGCAAATGGTTTTTCCTTCTCATCTGAAATTAAGACAACTGCATTTTTATCATTCAAATTCGTAAGATCTCCAATCACTTGTTTATCAATCTGTAAATACCCTTGGTGAATCGCAGATAAAATCGTAGTTTGCAATCCTTTTCCCATAATGACAATTTTTCTATGGGTCTTCGAAACTTCATTAAAAATTTCTTGAATTCGATAAAAGTGTGCTGGAAAAACAGTCGCAATAATACGATTTGGATTTTTGGAAAGTACTTCCCGAATAAAGGAAGAAACACGGTTGTTAGGACTCGTATGCCCCCTTCTTTCTGCATATAAAGATTCACAAAGAAGACAAAGAACGCCTTGTTTTCCAACGTAAGCAAGTTTTCCAATATCGGTATGATAGGGTCCCATCATCGTATGATCAAAGACAAAGTCTCCCGTATAGACAATCGCACCATCTTTGGTATAAAGTACATAACAAACCGCATCTGGAATTGAATGTGTCACCTGAATTGGAAAAATAAAATTTTTTCCAAACGAAATTTTAGAATGGGGTCTTATTTCCTTTAAGTTTTTTGTATATTCTTTCCCATCTTTAAAGTTTTGCTTCAAAAGAGAAAGTGTTAATTTTGTGCCGTAAATTGAAATGTTTGGAATCTTTTCCAATAAATCAGGAACAGCACCTAAATTGCTCTCATGTCCATGCGTTATGAAAACACCTTTAATTCGTTTTTGATTTTTCACTAAATAATCAACATTTGGAATAATATAGTCGATTCCAAGTGTTCGATCATGATCATATTTTAAACCGGCATCAAATACAAAAATATCTTTGTCAACTTCAACAACATACATATTTTTTCCATTTTCATTTAGTCCCCCAAGGCTAAATATATTAATTTTACTCATAAATACTCCTTTCTTTTTTTATGACGCGTTTTAAAAACGACTTCATTATATCATAAAGAGCCATTTTTTTCAAATGAAAGATTAGGATTTTTAGAAAGTGCATCTTTGGCAGCTGCTTGTTCTGCTTCTTTTTTACTAGAGCCTGCCCCTTCTCCATAAACAATGCCATCTACGGATACGGTCACGGTAAAGGTTTTATCATGACTGGGTCCTTCTTCTTTGACCACTTCGTATTTTAGACTTTTGCTTTTGGTTTGTACGGCTTCTTGTAGTGCAGATTTATAATCTAAGAAGAAACAAACCTCTGGATTTTCAATATAAGGAACCAGAATAGAAAGTAAAACTCTTCTTGCAGTCGCATATCCTAAATCAAGATAAATCGCCCCAGTAAGCGCCTCAAAGATATCGGCAACAATTGCCTTTTTGTACTTTCCTCCATGATTTTCTTCGCCATGTCCTACCCGAATATATTTTTGTAATCCCAAATCAGATGCATACACAAATAAGGCATTTTCACAAACATAACTGGCTCTTACTTTGGTAAGTTCCCCTTCTTTAGAGTCATTTTTATGATAAAGATAATCTCCTACCACCAAATCTAAAACAGCATCTCCTAAAAATTCTAAGCGCTCATAGTCTTTTTTCTTTTTGTGTTCATTGGCATAAGAAGAATGAGAAAAAGCGATTTCGTAAAGTTCTTTCTTCTTTGGTTTTATATGTAAGGTTTGAAATAATTGTTCCATTGCATTCACCTTCTTTAGTATAGCAAAAATCTTTACACTTTGAAAGATAGCATTTGTAAAGAATGCAAAAATATAGTAAAATAAGTTTGGATGATGAAAATGAAAAAAATAATGATTGGACTGATTCACATCTATCAAAAGATTCCAGGACCTTGGCATCAAGCTTGTAGACATATTCCAACTTGTTCAAATTATGCCATAGAAGCCATCACCGTGCATGGTGTTTTGAAAGGAAGTTTGCTTTCTCTAAAACGCATCTTTAAATGCAACCCTTTTGGAACTGATGGTTATGATCCAGTCCCTTTAAAGAAAGGAAATACGAAAATGAAACAAAGAAAATTAGGGGGAAAATTTTTATTGCTTTTCCTGATCATGCTTTCTGTTTGCGGTTGTAAACGAGATGATATGGAAGATATTCAAATTGTGGTAACCAATTATCCTAATTCGTATATTATTGAAAAGTTATATGGATCACATGCGACAATTACTTCGCTTTACCCAGATGGTGTGAATGTAGAAACATATAAGCTAACTAAGAAAGTAAAGCAAGAAAGCGCCCAAAAAGATTTGTTTATTTATACAGGATTGGTGGACCGAGAAAGAAAACTTGCTATCGAATTATTAGATTACAATAACAACTTAAAAATTATAGACAGTTCTTATGTGCTTGAAACAAATTATGATCAAGATACGATTTGGTTAGATCCATCTTTTATGTTGATGATGGCACAAAACGTGCGATTAAGTTTACAAGAATACGTAGAAAATTCCTATTTAAAGAAGGAAATTGATGACAATTATGAAGCACTCAAGGTAGATATTTCAGAAATGGATGCCACCATTCGTCTAACGATTGAGAATGCAAAACATAAAACCATTTTAACTTCGAACGAGGGGCTTAAATATTTAGAAAAATACGGATTGAAAGTCTATGTGATTAATGCCAACACAACCGAACAAGAAAAAGAAGAAATTCAAGACTTGATTCACCAAAAAGAAATTACAAAGCTCTTTTCCTATAAGGATGAAGAAGAAAATGAAGAAGCAAAAAAATTACTGGATATTCATGCCAACTCTTTAGAGAGTAAAACCATTCATCCTATGAAAGTATTAACGGATGAAGAACGGAAAAATGAAGAAGATTACCTTTCTATTCTAGAAAAAAATTTGGACACATTAAATGAAGAACTCTATCATGAATAAAGTTCTTCTTTTTTTTGGTTTTTTAGTTGTTTTAATTTTTCTTTTGTTTCTTTAGTTACGCGATAAGAGTCACAAATTTTTTGAATTGTTTTGGAAAGAAGCGAAAACGAGGAAACAGACTCTTTTAAAAAGGTATACGTCTTCTCTTCATTTTCAATAAAACATTCACAAAGAAGCCATGCTTCCGCCATTTCAACATAATATTCCTTAGAAGTTATCTTTAAAATGCGCCTAAAAATTTCTTCTAAAAACGCATCTTCTACATAATAATTTAAAAGTAAAACCAATCCAGAACGTATATAAAATGTCTTTTTCTTGGAAAGAAGTGCATCGACCATTGCTAGAAAATAAGGTTTTTCTTTGGCTACTCTCTTTAAACTTGCAATCACCATATCACAAACAGCCCAGTTATCTATCTGAGGAACAAATTTTAAAAAGGCTTGTTTTAATTTTTCCTTTTCCCTGATTTTTCCAATCACAAATCCTTGTACTAAAATTTCCTCAAAATATGTTTTTTCAGAAACTTCTAAATACGTATCTATATCTTGTTTCGCAATGCATGAAGCTTGTTTTTTTAGAAGTGGCGTTCTAATTCCAAGCATGGGATATTTTGTTTTGATTATCCGTTCTGAAAAAAGACGAAAATCTTCCTCTTTGGCCTTTTTCAACTGATTCCAAAATGCATGATAATCTTGTTTTGTCCAAGCTGCAGATTTCTTTTTCAAAGAACCCTCTTTCTTCATTTCACGCTCTTAATTGTTTCGTAAACCCTTTTAAATCATCCTCTAGTTTGGGTACCAATTCAATTAATTCATCAAAAAACAAGGTAAATCTTTCTGTTAAATTTGTCTTTTTATTATCTGCACTACTTCTAAAATCATACCTCATATCTGTAAGTTCGACTGTTCCATCAATTTCACCAGATAATAAATGGAAAGCAATGTTGACATCACCATGTTCACTCTTTGAAAATTCAATAAATCTTTCACTACTAGCATCCATTACTTTAATCGTTTTATCATTTCCCATTAAATGAACAAACGGTTGGATAAATTTAGAATCATTTTCAATTGTAAAATGCCCTACTTTATCTTGAAAACTTCCATTAAAATAAGAAAACGAATAGGTACTTCCTTTTGTTAGCGTTAAAAATTCTGTATAAAGTTCGTCATTAACCGTTTTATTCGCTTCACTATAAGAACAATCCCCCTCCATAATCGTAATATTTCTTCTTTTTCCTTGTTCAATTTTTTCGATCATATAAACCTCCTAAAACTCATTTCATGTCGCTATGAAATTAATATGATTCTACCACAAACCTCATGAAATTTCAATGTTTGAAGTGAGCATGCAATTATCTCTATTTTTACTCGAAAGTTCTAGTTTCCTATCATATTGGTGCCATAGGGGAAGAAGTACGACAACTTTTCGATTTTATATAACACGATAGTTTTTTCTTTTCCATAAGAATCATAATCTGTTATAGATTTGTTATTCACATAATAATTTCTCCTTCATGATACTGACTTTGTCAATATGCAATTGTGTTTTCTAAATTGATCATTTTATACCAATTTTATTGTATTAAGAACAAACGTTTTATATAATATTCATGGATACATTTGAAATATATCAGATGTTTTCCCTTTCAATTATCAAACGATAAGAGAAAGGTGGTGGTTCATTATGACAAAAAGAGAAGCATCTCTATTTATTATAATCCTACTATTATTCTTCATAGTAATCACCTTACTATTTAGATAATAAAAACATCTGATCTCAACAATCGTTGATTTCAGATGGAATCCAATAAGGGATAGCATCTGATTCGCACAATCAAATGTATCCTTTTTTATTTTATGCAAGTTTCCTTGACATATTCATAATAACATAAAAACGCACATTTATCAAGTACGTTCTCTATTTTTACTCGAATCCGAGTTTCCTATCAATCTGGTGCGAGTAACAGGAGTTGAACCTGCACGTCTATGACACTAGATCCTAAGTCTAGCGCGTCTGCCAATTCCGCCATACTCGCATGTGGTGGACCCTGATGGACTCGAACCATCGACCGTTCGGTTATGAGCCGAATGCTCTAACCAACTGAGCTAAGGGTCCATCGCCCTTTCACTATATCATATTTTATAAGGGAGCGCAAGCATTTTTCGTCATTCATTTGCGATTCATTTTCATATTGACGAATTGAAGAAAACTAATTACAATAAAAAGCATCCTGTACGGATGGAGGATTTATGAAAATGAATGACAAACAAATTGCAATTCTATACAAAAGTGTAGCCTTACCAGAAAATGTTTATTTTCTTTATGCAACGAAAGCGGAGATTGGAAATGTTTCTTCCGCATTTACAACTGAAGAAAAATTAGTGGCTCAAGATGGAAAAACATATTATCCTATTATTAATCAAGAGGCATTCCAACAGGAAGGGGTTCTCCTTTATGACGATTTTGATGACTTTCAAGATGAAATAGAAGAATACCTGCAGGCAACAAAGCAAGAAAGTACGCTTACAGATTTTGATTTAGAGGAGATAAAAGATAGTTACTTGGAAGCCTTTCAAAAAGATGTTTTATTTGTTTGGTTTCAAAATGGAAATGTAAATGCATATCACATCGATTTAAATTCTATTTCTGAACAATTACAAAACTTAGATAGTGATATGCCATATATGTTTGGAGATGACTTACTTTCTCTACTTCTATCATCCGAAAGCCTGGAAGAAGTAAAATCGCTTTTAGTGGAAATATTTGGCACACCTTCTCCTTCTAAACAAACCGAAACCACGCAAGGAATAAACAATATCCAAATATCCAAGCCACCACAAAAAATAGATGTACAAGAATTAGAAGATTATGTAAATGAACGAATTATTGGGCATAAAGAACAAATTGCAGACATTGTAACCATACTTGTTTCTAATCAACAGGCAGACAATTATCGTGAAATGGAACGAATCTTAGTCGCAGGTCCTACCGGAATTGGAAAAACAGAAACCTTTGAAGCCATCGCAGATTATTTAAAAGTTCCTTTCGTAAACTATGCTGTGACAACCCTTTCTGATGCAGGTCTCGTTGGAAAAGATGTGGATGATATTTTAAAGTTTGTCTATTTTAAAGCAGATGGTGATTTAGAAAAGGCAAAACGTGCTATTGTAGTTTTAGATGAAATTGATAAAATTGCAATTCGTGGAAATGACGTTTCTCAAATTAGTGTCCAACAAAATCTTTTAAAGTTATTGGAAGGGCATACATTTGATATTAGCCTAGATTGTTATGACGATATTACTCCAATTGATACACGGTTTATGTCTTTCATTGGTTGTGGAGCTTTCCCATCTTTGTTTGAAGAACACAAACAAATTGGAATCCATACCAATGCGGATGACATGCATGAAAACAAGAAAAAGAATCCCACTCTTCAAGATTTTTTTCGCTTTGGTATGATTCCAGAATTGATGGGAAGATTTGAACAAATTGAATTTTATAAATCTCTAACGGAACAGGAACGTTATCAAGTCTTAACCACTTCTAAAATTAGTCCTTATCTCATTAAACAGCAACAATTCAAGAAAATTTTTAATCTCGACTTACAAGCAGACCCATCCTACTTTACAGCTATTTTAGAAGAAACGAAAGATTCCAGTATTGGTCTTCGTAGTTTAAAAAACACCGTGAATCGTTCCCTTTTAAAGCTGCAAAATCAACTCTTAAAAAATCCTTGTAAGTACAAGGAAGCATGGATTAGTCAAGAAACTGTAAAAGATGCAAAACAATATATTTTAAAATCGTAACTTTTTCTATAAAATAAAATGAGGAGGTCGTATGCAAGAAGAATTTTTAAATGAAATGGAGGTCATACTACAAGAAGATTTTCCAAAGTATTTAGAGAGTCTTCAACATCTTCCTAGAAAAGCAGTCCGTTTAAATACATCCATTTTGCAAGATAAAAGCAGTCTAAATGGTCTTTTAAAAGAAGAAATTCCATTTGATAAAAACAGTTATTTTATCGAAGAAGAAAAACCAGGAAATACTTTATCTCATACTTTGGGTCTTTTCTATGTACAAGAACCTAGCGCTATGATGCCAGTACTTGCGACAGAAATTGCAAAGGATGCAAAAATTTTAGATTTATGTGCATCTCCTGGTGGAAAAACCTTACAACTTTCCAATCTGGCAAAAGATGGGATTATTTATGCGAATGAATTCAATCCCAGTCGTGCTCGAAAACTGGTATCCAATATAGAACGTCTTGGATTAAAGAATTGTATTGTCACACAAATGACAAGTAAAGAGCTAAAACAAGTTTTTCAAGGCTACTTTGATTATATTTTAGTGGATGCTCCCTGTTCCCTAGAGGGTACATTTCGAAAAGATCCGCTTGCCATCGAACTTTGGAGTAAAAGTCGTGTTCTTGAAATGGCAAGTTTACAAAAAACGCTTCTAAAAGATGCAGTTTGTATGTTAAAAAGCGAAGGAAAACTCGTCTACTCTACTTGTACCTTTTCTAAGGAAGAAAATGAAGAAGTCGTAAAAGATGCACTCAGTCTTGGAAATTTACATGTACTAGCCCCTAACCCTTCCCTACTTCCTTTTACAAAAGAGGGTCTTTTAGAATATGGAAACACATTTAAAAATACAAGACGAGGCTACCCTTTTTTACTGGGAGAAGGACAGTTCTTTGCTGTCTTACAAAAAGAAAAAGAAAAATTGACAGGAACGTTTCAGAATGCAATAGAAGAATTATCTAAGGAAGAAGAAAAGATGCTTATGCCCTTCCTTTCAGAAACCTTGCAAGAAATTCCTTTTTCTATTTTTAAATATCATAATCAATTCATTGCAGTTCCTTTTAAAACAGTAGAAGTACCTCATTTAAAAACAGCAATTTGTTTTGTTAAAATTGGAGAATTTCAAAAAGGAAGGTTTCTTTTCCACCATCAATTCGCAAGATGTTATGGCACCCTTTTTAAAAACAAGCTTTCCCTTTCAAAAGAAGATCCACTTGTAAAAAAGTATTTATCTGGACTTGAACTTGAGATGGAAGTTCCAGATGGTTGGGGTGTCCTTCTTGTAGAAGGTTATCCACTTGGACTTTTTAAAGCAAGTCATGGAAAACTTAAAAATCATTATCCAAAAGGCCTTCGAAAATCCTAAAAAAATCATCTTCCTTTATTATAGAAAGATGATTTTTTTGCAATTATTTTTGTAACCTATTCAGTAAGTTGATTTTAAACATATCTTTTTCTGGATTTGATTTAGAAATCATAACACCTTTATAAGTCGATAATTCGGCACGATGTCCTTCATCCAAAATACCTTCAGGTGTAATGTTTGTTAAAAGAATGACATTTTTATCGAGATAGACTGTATAATGCAGTCTAATTTCTCCATGCACTTTGGCAAACAAAGCATCTGTTGGAAGTTTTAATTCATAAGATACTGTATGATTCTTTTCATCACTTCCAACTTCTTCTCCTAAGAACACACCTTTTCGAATTTCAGGATAGTATTCAAACGTTAACTTTTTATAAGCTAACATATTGTACTTTCTGACAGAGCGTTCTTTTTTACGAAAATCATTCTCATCTAAATACTCAAAGATATAATTCTTTTCCATAGTAATAACCCCCTTATTATGAAAACCCCTATCTTTTGAAGTTGGCTATATTATAACACAACTCTTATGATTTGTCAAAAATTTCTTGTAATTTTTTGTCTAAAATAGAGTAAAGAAATGTCCGAACGGGAAGATGGGTTCTTTTTTCAATTACTTTTTTGTAGCCTAACAGTTGCTTTGTATAGGCAGGATCTTCTACGTGTTTTAACTTGTAATCCAAAAGGATAGCTTCTTTTTCTTTGACAATCAACAAATCAATGATCCCATGGTATACTGTATGCTCTATTTCTTCTAAAAATTCATATTCACGATACATTTTTTCATGTTTATTCTCCTGTAAAAACTTGCTTTCGACAAAGGCTTTCACAGCATCTTTTAAGGAAGAAGGAAGGGAAAGCGCCTCATAATTTGGATGGTTAAAATCAAGTTTTTCAAAAACAGCATGCATTTTGAGTCCTAATTCAACAGCTTGTACTTGTTCTTCTAAAAGAGGTTCTAACATCGTTTTTGAAAAAGAACGATTTTCTTGGTAGACAATTTCTTCTTGCTTTTTAAATGTAATTTTAGGTACATCTTCTTCTTTTAAATTGACTTTTCTATTTCTTGGAAGCAAATAAGATTTGGTAATATTTGGAATTTCTTCAAAATACTTTTCTCTATCTTTCCATTTTGAATACAATAAATCAACCATCTTTTTAAAGGAAAGTGCCTTTCTTTTTTCTTCCTGGCAAAGTTTATTGGAAGATGCATCTGTTTGCTTACACTTCTCCTCTACTAAAATCATTTTTTCTCTTGCTCTTGTTAAGGCAACATAGAAAAGACGTATTTTTTCACTGATTTCTTCTTGCATAATTTCTTCTTTTAAAAGCACTTCACAAATGGTTTTGGCTTCTTCATCTTCTTTAAAGGTAGGCAGTAAAATGCCATAATTTTTACTCCATTTTACTTTTTTCTTCACATCTTGTAGATTGAAATCGTGATTCAAATCTGCGAAATAACAGATTGGAAATTCAAGTCCTTTGGATTTATGAATCGTCATAAGAGAGACTGCATTGGCATCTTCTTTTTGATAGATAACATCTACTTCTAGTTCTTCATCGAGTAGTGTGGTTAAAAACTGAAGAAAAGAGGCGTTGCTTTTTCCATCTTTTTCATAGGAGCTTGCTAGATGATAAAAATATTCCATTCGCTTTCTTGCACAAGATACATCCCCTACTTCTATCAATTTTTCTTCATACGAAGTTGCTTCTAAAAGTTTGAGTAACATAAGACTTGGTGTCGTTGTTTTAAAAGATTCGGAAAGAGGCGCAAACGTTTGATAAAGTGGACTTTGAAAGAAAGTTTGATAGGAAAGTTCTTCAAAAATCGTCGCATCTTTTTCCGCATAGAGAAAACTTCTTGCAAGGGAGGTATAGGCATGTCGAAAAGAGCTAGAATAATCTTTTTCAGCAATACAGGAAAGGAGCAAAAACATGTTTTTCAAAAGGAAAATATCTGTTTTTCCTTGTAGAGAATCTTCTTTGTAAATAGCAAGCGGAATTCCAACATATTCAAAGATTTTCTGATAAGTATCAAAATATTTACTCCGATCTAATAAAATGGCAAAATCAGAATAGGTAGCAGGCCGAAGATGGTTTGTTTCTTTGTCCAAAACAGGATAACCCATCTTTACTTTTTCTTTGATATCTTCGGCAATTAAAAAGATTTCTTTCTCATAGCCTTCGTATGTTTTTTCTTCTTCCATCGTGTATGTATACACTTCTAGAAAGTGATTTTGTTTGGTTTCTTCGTTCAAATAATTTTGATTGCCAAAGACCATCGCATGTCCTTCTTGGTAGGTAACACCACCATATACTTCATCCATTAATGATGCAAAAAGAAGATTGATATCAGAAAGCACTTCTCTTCTTGAACGAAAATTTTTAGAAAGGGAAATCGCCATACCCCCTTTATTTTGTAAGTATGCTTTGTATTTTTCTTTAAAAATCTTTGGGTTCGCATTTCGGAAACGATAGATTGATTGTTTCATATCACCAACCATATAAAGATTCTCTTTTTCAAGATAAGAAAGAAAGGCTTCTTGAATATCATTGGTGTCCTGGTATTCATCCACTAAAATCTCAGCAAAAGAATTTTTTAATTCCAAAGCAATTTTAGGATATTCTCTGACGGCTTTTAAAGCAAAGCGAGAAATATCCATAAAACTAAAAAGTTCATTTTCTTGTTTGTAGAACGTCACTCTTTTATCGAGTTCTAAGAGTATATTTAAAAGAGTAAGGGTATTTTCTTTGGTATCAAGAATTTCCTTTTTCATTTCTTCTTCAGTTTCATAATGACAGAGCGCTTTTAGTTCACTTTGCATTTTCGATAATTTTTCCTTACAGGCTTTCACCTCTTCTAAAGAACCTTTAGGAAGATTGGGAAGTTTTAGAGAATCAAGCGCTTTTTTTAAAGATGGATAGGAATTTGCCTCTAGAAGTTCTTTTGTTTTTTCTTGTAAACTTTCCTGGTATTTTCCTTCTGTCAAAGCAAGCAATTGGTTTAAGTGTTCTTCATAGCTTTTTCTTTTTTCTTGAATAAAATTCCAATATGCTTTTACATACTGATCTTGTTTTTCTAAACAAAAGTATTTTTCTTCATAATTTTCAAACACTTCCTCTTTTTCTAAAACATTTTCAAAGGTTGCATAAAGTTGTAATAGATAGTCTTTCAGTTTTTTGTCATCTTTGACTGCAAAAGAAGAAAGAAGGTTTATAAAGGAAGGATTTTCTTCTTCATAGAGCGTTTCAAAAAGAAGATCGAGTTGTTCTTTTTTCACCAAAGATAAAATGGCATCTTCTGTAATTTCAATTTCCTTTGGGAGTCCTAATTCTACATGATATTTCTTTACAACAGAAAGGGCATAGGAATCAAACGTTGTGATGTAACTTTGATCCAGTTCTAAAAGGGCTTCTTGTAAATTTTTTTTCTTGAGTTCTTTTCGGATTCTATCTTTCATCTCTTTTGCGGCAGCTTTGGTGAACGTTAAAAGCAAAAGTTGTGAAATGGGTGTTCCATTTTCTACTTTCCTTAGAACTCTTTCTGCTAGCACTTTGGTCTTCCCACTTCCAGCTCCAGCACTCACTAATATATTTTTTCCTTCTTCTGTAACCGCAAGAAGTTGTTCTTCTGTTAAACTTGGCATCTTTACACCTCCTTTTTTTCTGGAATGAAAACGACATCCTTTTCATCATGGAAACAAACATCTTGAAAAGGACAGTACTTACAACTGATATTTTCTTTTTTTAACCGCTTTGGATTGATCGTAAAATCGTTTTCTAGAATCCCTTGTTTTAGAAGGAGAACCTGCTTCAAGGTTTTTTCCTTTATCGTAGCAATATCATCCCTTGATAATAACTTACTATATTTGGAAAAACCATTTTGGGTCATTTTGAGTCCTTGAACAACTTCACTATTGGAATAAGTCTCATCAAAAAGAGCAATTTCTTCTTCCGAATCAAGCAAGTATCCTTTTAATTTTAAGTTTTGTTTTTTTGTCTTTTTATCCTTGCTAGGAAGAAGAAGTTGTTGGTAGAAAAAACCCGTAAACGTTGGATTTGAAAATAGGTTTCCCTCTTCTACCAATAACTGATAAATCGGAAGTTGTAAATACAAGCCATCTTCTACATAATTTAGGTTTAAGGTGACACTTCCTGTTTTATAGTCATAGATAACATAATGCATTTTTCCTTGTTTTTCAAGAAAAGCAATTTTATCGACAAAACCTTTTAAAATCACATTGTCTCCTAAAGAAAGTTCAATTTTTTGTTCAAAGAGTCTTCGATCATAACAACTCTTCTCATCCTGTTTTCTAATTTCTTCTAGAATCAAGAAAAGTTCTTCTTTTAATTTACGAAGGAGTACCCTTTCTTTTTTAGAAAACGAATACTTTTCCGTCGCTTTTTCAAAACATTCTTCGAAATCAAACGAAACATCATACATCTGAGAAAGAACTTCATGATAAATTTTTCCGAGTAAAGAGGCAAAAGTGTCTTCACTTTCTTCTTCCAATTTTAAAATATACTTGGCATAGTATTTGAATTTACAAAGCGCATAATCATTTAGACTTGAATAAGAAAGATACAAAGGTCCTTCTTTTGGATAAGATGGTATTTTAGTATACATATGGGAATAGCTAAGGTATTTTCCTTCGTTTGGAATCGATTGTAAAAGGACATTTAAATCGTTGTGTTTTTTACCATAAAGAGAGAAAGCATCTAACATTTCACCAAGACGAATCTTACTATAAGAAAGACTATAGGCATATGGAATTTCTTCTTGGCATCTTTCTTTTATATTGGCTTCTTCTAAAAAGTATGATTTGGAATACAAGGTAGAAGAAGAACTTTCTTTATAAGAGATCGTAACATGAGAAAGGCTTTTTAAAACAGTAGCCGTTGCTTTTTTATATTTTTCTGTTTTCTCAAACGAAGTATCAAGACCAAGTTCCTTTTTTTCTACATCCTTCAGGTATTCTTCATCAAGGAACACTTTAGGAAGTACATTTTGATTAAAACCAAGCACAAACGTATACATCTCTTCTTCCTCTGTTAAGGCATAGAAATCACATACCGAAACAGCATCTACATAAGAGGATACATCTAAAGTCTCATTTTTTAACAAATCTTCAAGAAGCAGGTGATAAACTTTGGTTTGTTTGGGTATTTTTTGTAACTTATTTTCAATCTGCACAACTTTTTTCCGGATTGCATCCTCTGTTAAAAGGTGGCTATCTAGGTGTGTAAGATAGTCTTCTACTTCTTTGGTTGCTGCCAAAGAAGGTTTTAAAAGTCCAACAATTGGAATTTGATAAAGTGAAAAAATACGAGATACTAAATAGGTATATTCATCCGTAATTCCTGCAAGACGAATCTTGGAATAAGGAATTTTTTTTGCATGAAGTTTCGCAATTTCTCCTGCGACATAAGCCACTTCTTCTTCCATCGTTTGAAAGTGATAAAGGGGGATTTCTTCCAAAGAATGAAGCGTTTTCATACTGATTTTTTCTGCATGACAAGCTGCAAAGACAGCTTCTTCATACTGATCGAGGTAAGCATATCCAAAAAGATAGACTTTCTTTTTTTGAATCATAGAGGCAAAGTCTTCTTCTTTTTGAATCCACCCTTTTTCATCTAACAATTTATAAAGAGAAACCAAATCTTGTAATTTTTCATTGGAATAGCTTTTGGTAGGATCTATTTTAGGAAGAAGTTCCAGTTTTTCCCTTAAGATTGAAATTCTTTCCTTCGTTTGTTCATGAAGATAGGCAATTGCTTCTTCATAAGAAATTTTAAAAAAATAACGCTCCATGAATTCTTCTTTTGACAAAAAAGAAATCTGATAAAGCTTGGGTTCTTTCGCAAGGCATCTTAAAAGGGAAAGTCGAACAGCATAAGGAACAACAAACAAAACATCATCTTCAAAATAACGTGTGAACATACTACCCACCTTCTTTCTACTTCTATTATAGAACAAAACTTTGGACTTTGGATAGAAAATGAAAAAATTTCCAAAAGAAAAAGCACATGCTGTGCTATTTTATTTTCTATTTGGAGAAAGTCCAAGTTGTTTGCTGAAAGTTTTTGGTTTCGCAAGATTTTGCGTTGGCATGGAAGTTGTGGACTCCATTGCTTCTACCAAAAAAGTGGCGAGCCTATCTTGCGCTTCGGTACCAATTTTGCGGGTTTCTTCCTTCTTTTCACAAGATAACATTTGATTGATATCTTCATTTCCATTTAACACGTTTTGTTGTGTGGAAATTGTTTGATCTAAAATTTTACGACATTTTTCCTCTACTTTTCTTGTTCTCGTATAGTAATTCTCATCTTCTTTAAGTCCTAAGTCTTCCCCTTGATTCATAGAAGAAAGCATTTTGATATTTCTTTTCTTTTTTTGTTCACAAATTGCATACGGCACGATACAGGAAATTAACAATGTTTCAGTAAGAATCGTTCCAGCAATTGCTACTATCCCATTTTCTACCTGTGGGAGAAAAGGAACTGACAGCGTAAAAGATATCCAAGCATAGCTAACTCCTTTAAGTATAGATAGCATTCTTTCTTCTTCAAAAGCAAATGACTGATAATATTGCAATTTGGATGCAACCACTTGCTTGCTAGAAATCGTATCTAACTGTTGATAATTTTCTTTCAAACTTTGTATTTCGTGAAAGAGTTTTTTTCTACATTTTTTTAAGACATCTTTTCTTCCTTTGGTATATGTCTCTTTCAAAGAAGAATCTGTCGAAGTGCTTTTCGAAGCATATACGATTACTTCGTTTCGGTTTTCTAGTTGCTTTTTCAAAATCTCTTTCTTTAGAATTTCTTCTTCTTGTTCTTGGCGTGTTTTTCCCTTAAGTAAATTCTTTTTTGCTTTCCAAACACCACTTCTTCTTTCCCATCCTTTTTTTACTGCAATGTCAAAGCCTGCCATCAAACCAAGTAACACCAAAGGAGTATGTAAGTCCAACACGTATTTCGCCATAGCAGGTAACACATTGTACCCTAGCCTTGCAAGAAGAAGTGTCCCCAAAGAAAGAGGAATGGCAAGAAGAAACGAAAGATTTTCTTTCTGCTCCCTTTTCTTTTTACTTTTTTCTTTGAAAAGAGAAAGCTCTTTTTCTAGTCTTGCTATTTGGGTATAATTTTCTTGATAGATTTGTTGTAATTTTTCCGTTATATTCATCTTTTAAACCACCCTTATTTTTTTATACTTTATGGATTTAGTCTTGTAGGGCCTCGATAGACAAACGTTGCTTCCCTAATATTATCGATTTCAAAGATTTGCATCATCAGTCTTGCAAGTCCAAACCCGAAACCACCATGTGGTGGACATCCATATTGGAAAAATTCTAAGTAAAAAGCAAAATCTTTTGGATCAAGGCCCTTTTCTTCCATCTGTGCTTTTAAAAGATCCCATCTGTGTTCTCTTTGGGCACCCGTTGTAATTTCAAGTCCTTTAAAGAGCAAGTCATAACTATCACTATAGCCCTCTTCATCTTTCATGTGATAAAAGGGGCGTGATGAGAAAGGCCATTTGGTAATAAAGACAAAGTCGCTTCCATACTTTTCTTTGGCATATTGGCAAATCAGTTCTTCTTCTTTCCGCTCTAAATCATCTTTTCTCTCACTTTCAAAGCCATATTTTCCCTTGATGATTTTCTTGGCTTCTAAAAGAGGAATTCTTGGGAAAGGATTGGTCACATCACTGATTTCAATCCCCATTTTTTCTTTGATTTCATCCCCCATTTTCGTTTTCAATTCATGAAAGACATAACGAAGCCAGTCTTCTTCCATATCCATGACATCTTGACAAGAGTCGATCCAAGATATCTCAGCATCAATCATTTGAATTTCTGTCGCATGATAAGAAGTATGTGAATTTTCAGCACGAAAAGCAGGTCCTATTTCAAACACTTTTCCAAAATTAGAAGCCATCGCCATCTGCTTATAAAATTGAGGGGACTGAGAAAGGCATGCCGTTTGTCCAAAATAGTCTAATTTAAACACTTCTGCCCCACTTTCTGCGGCATTGGCACAAATCTTAGGACTATTGATTTCAATAAATCCATGTTGGAACCAATAATTTCGCATCGCATTTAAAAGTAGAGTTTGGGCCCGAAAGAATAAGTTGTTCTCATCCCGTCTTAAATCAAGCAAACGGTAATCTAGCCTTGTCTCACGAAGAGAGGCATCCTTCTTTTTATAATCAATGGGAAGTTCAAGAGGTGCTTTAGAAGTAACTTCTATTTTACTTGGAAGCAATTCCATGCCTCTTAATTTTACTTTGGGATTGTCCATAAGAACCCCTTCTACTTTGATGGTACTTTCTACAGTTAACTGGTTCACTTGTTCTACAAGCGCCTTATTTTCTTCATTCTTTTCAATAGAAAGCTGCACTTTTCCAGTTTCATCTTTTAAAACGACAAACTGCACATATTGCAAATTGCGAATGGTATCGACAAAACCTTGTAAAACAAGGGTTTCTCCTTTATGATTATCTAATTCATTTAATGGTATTCTCATACATCTTCCTCCTCTTCATGATGAGAGCAACAATCTTCTTCCTCATCCTCTAATTTTTCATCTAAATAATAAATGAGAGCATCTAGAGAGACAAGTTCTTCTTCTTTGGTTTGGTTATTTTTTACCTTGACCTCATTGTTTTCTAATTCTTCGCTGTTTAGTAGGATTAAAAACTTGGCATGCATCCTATCTGCTTGACGGAATTGGGCTTTTAAACTTCTACCTAAATATTCCATTTCTGTTTTATAACCTGCTAAGCGGAGTTCTTGTGCAAGATAAATGGCGTATTTTTTTTCTTCTTCATTGACATAAAGAAGATATAAATCAATTGCATCTTCTCCCATATCCATTCCATTTTCCTCCATCGCAAGAGCAACCCTTCCAATTCCAGAGGCAAAACCAACACAAGCAGTTTCTGGGCCTCCTAAGGTAGAAACAAGTCCATTGTAACGACCTCCTGCACCGATTGCCAGTTCTTTTCCGTCAATTTCTATAAGAAATTCAAATACGGTATGGTTATAATAATCAAGACCTCTTACAATTGTCCCATCAATTTCATAAGGGATTTTTAGTATATCTAAATAGGAACAGACTTGTTCAAAATGTTCTTTGCTCGCATCATTTAAAAAATCTAATGTTTTAGGTGCATCCTTTAAAACTGGATTTTTAGCATCTACTTTACAATCTAAAATACGAAGAGGATTTTCCGAAAAACGTGTTTTACAATCTTCACAAAATCCATCCATATGCGGTTTTAAATAGGCCATTAATTTTTCACGATAGAGAGTACGTGATTCATTATCCCCTAATGAGTTCAATTTTACCTTCACATTTTTAAGTCCTAATATTTGGTAAACTTGATAAGCAAAGGAAATAATTTCCGCATCAGCACTTGGATCCGTTGCACCTAGCAATTCAAGACCAAATTGTGTTAATTCACGATCTCTTCCAGACTGAGGTCTTTCATAACGATACATCGTTCCACTATAGTAAAATTTTAAAGGCTGAGTTGCATTTCCATACATTTTATTTTCAATGTAGGCCCGCACAACGCCTGCTGTTCCTTCAGGACGAAGGGTAAGTTTTCGTCCTCCTTTATCTTCAAAATCATACATTTCTTTTTTGACCACATCACTACTTTCACCCATTCCTCGATGAAAGAGTTCACTTGCTTCAAAAATTGGCGTCCTAATATACGCATAATGATAGACTTCAGCCAGCATAGACACTATGTTATCAATCTGTTTAAACGTGCGTCCTTCTTTGCCATATAAGTCATAGCATCCCTTTGGTTTTGTAATCATTTTTCTCCCTCCATACAAAAAGGCACTCCTAGAAAGAACAAGACCTTTCATAGGGGGTGCCACCTTATTTTTTTATTAAACGATAGAATCACTTCTTATTTACTGAAATAGTTTTCATTCATCTTGCTCCATATTTACACCCATCGTATGGTCTTCTATTTTCAAGATGAACTCTATTTTCCAGAAGAAGATAGTGTTATTATACGAAATATTTGCAGTTTTTACAAGATTTATGCCGCAATTTTTCCATTTGAAATTTCTACTTCTACCAAGCTACTTCGTGTTGGAACTTGGTAGCCTTCTTGCTTATAAAGGGCATGTGTTTTGGCAAGTGCTGTCGTAACCTTTTCCTGAAACATGGGATTTCCAATTCGGTAATCTTCCAAAACCTTGTCAAAGAGTGGACTATCCCCTTTTTCTTTGATAAGATATCGCCCGTCAAAATTTCTAGCCAGTGATGTAAGAAAGGAATCATCTTCTAAAATTTGCATGGTTAATCGTTTTGCATCGAAGTTTTCTTCTAAGATGTTTTGGCCCACTAAGCTAAAGAGGGATTCAGAGCCTTGCCCAAACGTTGGATCTTTTTTTCGCTGTTCATTAAAGGTCGCATAATCTTTCATCGCTTCCACTAACATCAAATAGAAATAATCATTGCGATTTACCAAAGAGGCCAGGTATCTTGCTTGATATTTTGAAGTGAAGCCTTCTACTTTACCTTCTTTTAAATATGCAAGCCGTGCATAATCTCCTTGTCCTTTATTGGTATCTTGATAAAGAGTATTGGTAATTACTTGCGCTGCCTTTAAATCTAAGTATGTATTAATATCTTTATAAAGTGCCTCCTCTTTTCTTGGAATCGGTAAAAGGGATGCATCTTCTGGGAGTGGTTTTTGAAGGGATGCATCACACGCTAGGTAATATGCTTCTTGCGCATCATAATTGGTATTTGGGACTTTATTTTCTAAAGGAGGAGCGGTTATATTTTTTGTTTCTTCGCTTGCCAAATTGAGTGGAGCAAGTTCTACTTTTTCTTGATTGGATTGGTTCTCCATTTTTAAAAGCACCTCGTCCACATTCACCTCATAAAGACTTTCTCGAATTTGTTTCGTGGTTGGTTCTTTTTCTGCATTTGGATTTCCTAACTGCGTGATGATTAAATTATGAAGTGCTTCTTCCCTTTTAGAAAGAGACTCTTCATGACTTGAATCATAGAAATTTGTCACCGCATTTTCTCCAACCAGTGTTTTTGAAAGCGCATCTGCATATTCTAAATATTGTTTTAACATGCCATTTTCCAAAAAAGAAAGAATCTTTTTATAGGTTGTAAGCTCTCTATCTAGTTCCTTGGTAATCTGGCCTTTATGGGAAATTTCTTGATAGCGCATATATTCATTGATTTGATAGTACATTCCAAGACAAGTGGCAATGACTTCTAAATTCTTTTTCCAACCTGCTTGGCTTTGGTCATGAGAAAGCATAGAAGTTTGTTCAAATGTTTGATAATTAGCATCCAATGTTTCCTTAGGTTCTACAACCGCAAAATAGTAATTTCCATCTTCTAGTTCGTATTTTACGTAGTATTTTCCATTTTCCTGTAATACTTGATCGTTAATAATTTGATCATTAATTTTTGCAAATAGAGGATACACATTCTCTGCTTGTTTCACTTCATTAGTTTGTGAATACTGTTGTAAAAACTTGAAAGCAGTGTCTTTAAAATTAGAAAGTAAAGTCAATTGTTCTCTTAGACCATTTTCTTTAGTTAAATCCACTTCCAAAGCGTTTGCATATAAAGTTGCAAGTGGTTTGATTTGCTCATTTGGAATTCCAGAAAGAGTCTCTAGGTGTTCTACAATACTTTTTACATCAGAAAGAAGTGTTGTTCTTTGGTCTACAATATCAAGTCCCGCATTCACGCTTTTTTCTATGGCTTCCTTTTCTTGTTGATAATAGGCATTGGTCTTTTCGACTAAAGTGGAAAGTGTTGTCAATGCTTCTTTCATTTGCATAGAATTTGTCTTTTCTACTTGTTCTAACAGTTGTTGTTTGTTTTCTTCTATTTCTTTTGCAAACGCTTGTAAATAAATTGGATTGGTATGTAAAGATAACTGTTGTAAAGATTCTAGTGTCGCATGGATTTGATTAAGAAGCATGGTCTTTTGATTGAATGCATTCTTTTGGTCCATTTCTTCTAAGGAATGTTGGACTTGTAAAAGCGAATCCCGAGAAAATTGTGCTTCGTCAAAATTCTTTTCTTTTCCTTCCAATTCTTTTTGAACAAGTTCTGCGAATAGCCCCATGTTTATCCCTCCTATTCTATTTTATTATAGCATAGGAAAGTCATTTCAAAACAAAAAATAGCAAAAGTTTTAAAAAAAAAGAAGACCCTAGTTTGACAGTTTTAATTTTATTTCATCTATAATCCCTTACATATAAAGGGTTTTACAAATTTTAATCCGTGC
>CANQVB010000008.1 GCA_947627225.1 uncultured Bacilli bacterium | reverse complement strand
CAACGAAATATTATACAACATAAGTTTGGTGAAATTTCTAATAATGATATGGTGAAATTTTAAAAAAGGATTAACAATTTATTGATTTTTTGTTGACTTTTAGAAGGACTTCCCTTATAATCAAAATCGGTACATTTTATATCCCCACATAAATTAAGTCCTGGGAAAACTTAATTTAAGTAAAGGAGAAAATTATGACAAGTTATATGCAAAAAAAAGAAACGGTTGAACGTAAGTGGTATGTAATTGATGCTGCGGATATTCCACTAGGACGTGTTGCAAGTAAAGCTGCGCATATTCTTCGTGGAAAGCATAAGGCAACGTTTACACCACACATTGATTGTGGAGACTACGTAATTATTGTGAATGCTGAGAAAGTAAAACTAACTGGAAATAAACTTGAAAATAAGAAATACTATAGCCATTCACAATATCCAGGAGGACTTCGTGAAAGAACTGCGAAAGAGATGGTCGAGAAGTATCCTGTTGAAATGGTGGAAAAAGCTGTCAAAGGAATGTTACCAAAGAATCGTTTAGGACGAGCAATGTATAAGAAATTATTCGTCTATACAGGGGATGCTCATCCACACATGGCACAAAAGCCAGAAGTGTTGGAAGTTAAGTAGGAGGGAATAGCATGGCAAAAATTTATCAAGGAACAGGCCGTAGAAAAACAAGTGTTGCACGTGTTCGTATGACAACAGGCTCTGGTAAAATCACTGTAAATGGACGAGATGTTCATGAATATTTCCCATATGAGACTTTGGTTATGGACTTAATGCAACCACTGGATGCAACGAATACGCGTGATATGTATGATATTACCGTAGATGTTAAAGGTGGTGGCTTTCAAGGACAAGCGGGTGCCGTTCGTCTTGGAATTACAAGATGTTTATTAGCACTTGATGCGACAACACCTGCTGATTCAGAAGATAGCTACCGTAAAGTTCTTAAGAAGGAAGGATTCATTACACGGGATGCTCGTAAGAAAGAACGTAAGAAACCTGGTCTTAAGAAAGCACGTCGTGCACCACAATTTTCAAAACGTTAGTTCAATGGTTTCCAAAAGCCCAAAGTGGGCTTTTTTGCTATCTAAATTTTGTGGTTCGTAAACTAGAAAAGTTGTGATACAATAACATTAAAAAAGAGAGGTTATCCATATGAAAAAGAAATTTTTTGAAGCTGTATTTCTTTTTGTAGTAGGCTGTATCTTTGGTTATTTATTTGAGACAGTGCTTTGTTTCTTTCAGTTTGGAAAGTATGAAAGTAGACAAGGACTCATCTATGGACCATTTAATCCCATTTATGGGTTTGCTTTTCTGCTTGTTCCCCTTCTTTTAAAAAAACATCGTGAAAAACCTTTGAAATTATTCTTTTTATCTTTCTTTTATGGAGGTGTCTTTGAGTATTTTTGTTCTTGGGTACAAGAAACTTTTTTTGGAACAATTTCTTGGGATTACCAGAAAAATTTCATGAACTTTGATGGAAGAACATGCCTTCGTATGATGGTGGTGTGGGGTGTCATTGGTTTTGTGTTTGTACGGTATTGTTATCCTTTCCTTTCTAAACTCGCTGATAAGGTAAATGAAAAATACTATCTTCCTGTTGGGATTTTTCTTACAGTGCTTTTGGTTCTTGATATGCTCTTATCTTCTCTTGCTGTTTTTCGTGAGCGAATGCGATTTGAAGGAAAAGAACCCGTCACCTTTCTTGGAGAATGGCTTGATAAAACCTATCCATCTTCCTATCTAGATGAAATCTATCCGCATAGAATGAAACCGGATACAAAAAAAGAGCTCCGGACTATCCCAGAGCTACATCCATAATCATCATGATACAAAATCCAACTAACGTAGAAAGCGCCATAAAGTCTTTCTTTTTGTTTGTCTGACTTTCTGGGATTAACTCTTCTACCACAACATAAATCATAGCACCAGCCGCAAAGGCAAGCAAGAAGGGAAGAAGCACTTGAATTTTAACGACAAGAATGGCACCCAATACAGCTGCTACTGGTTCTACCAAACCACTTAACTGGCCAAAGAAAAATGCTTTTCCCCGGGACAGGCCTTCTCTACGTAAAGGAAGCGAAACAGCACTTCCTTCTGGAAAGTTTTGAAGACCAATTCCAAGGGCTAACGCAATGGCTGAAGTTAAAGTGGCACCACTCAAGTGATAGCCTAAAGAACCAAAGGCAACTCCAATGGCAAGTCCTTCTGGAATATTATGCATGGTAATGGAAAAGACCAAAAGAAAACATCGTTTTACACTCGATTCTCTTGTTTTGGGTAACTTTTTCTTTTTCTTTTCTAGGAAATCATAGAGTTTATCACTACAAAATAAAAGGATACCTCCCGATAAAAATCCAAGGGATGGAATGAGCCAGGCATTCATTTTTAAGGATGTTGCCATTGAAATAGAAGGCTCTAAAAGAGACCAAAAGGATGCAGCAATCATGACACCTGCTGCAAAGCCAAGCATACCATCTAAGACCGTTTTGTTGACGCGTTTAAAGAAGAAGACAACGCCTGCACCTAGTGCTGTTACACCCCAAGTAAATAAAGTTGCTAAAAAAGCTTGTAATATTGGATTTAAGTCCATAAAAAAATTGTCCATGTAAACCTCCTTATCGTATCCTATTCGAACAAGAAAAGAAGGCTTGGGCGAATTACTTAAAACGGATGGAAGTTTTATTGTAGAGTTTTAATTGTCTTCGTAAGCGAAATAATGCTTCATCTTTCGCTTTCGCTTCAAGCATAATATCTACATTTCTTTGAGCACTTTCTAAAAGAGGTAAGAATTTTTGAAAATCTTGCCATTTGATGTATTCACTGTGGTACCACTTATACGTTTGATTTAAGGAAGAAGAAAAATGAATTTTTGGAAGGGTAGGATAGTTATCCCAAGTTTTTAAGATCTCTTGGAAGTAGAAAGCAAGTGGTTTTGGGCTAGGGTTACATTTATCATGTAAAACATCTAAGACCATAGGAACTTGGAGTTCCTTACATAAAGTAAGGGTATCTTCTACGGTATACGAACGATCATCATTTTCTAAGACAATTCGTGTTTGAATTGATTTCGGTAACTTATAAAAATTCGTTTTAAATCGTTCTAGTGCCTCTTCTTTTCCACCCTCTCTACTTCCTACATGAAGAATGATGGGAAGAAAAAGACCCATCCCTTTGGAAATTTTTTCTAAGTATTCTAAAGTCCTGAGGGCATTGGGAAAACATTCTTCTTTCCTACTATTTAAAAGACAGAATTGATCGGGATGAAAGTCTACTCGAAGGTTGTGTTTTTTTATATAGTTTCCAATTTCCTTCCAGTTTTTTTCAAAAGGCGTAAGATAGTCATACTTCATTTCAGGATGGGTTGCGAGTGGTATTAATGTTTGACTGATTCGAAAGAAAGCAATCTTGTTTTTCACGTTATACTGTAAGATTTTTTTGAGATTTTTTAAGTTCTCTTTGACAAGCAAAGTCCACTTTTCAAATCTTTCTTCTTCCGTTAAAGCTTGAAATCGTGTATACGTCATTGTATGACAATAGCTTTCAAGAAGTGTTCTTGAAATGGCCACATAACCAAGTCTTACCTCCATAACATTCACCTTTTTTAGAATACCCCAAAAAGAAAAGGGCATACCAATTAAGGCGCCACTTTTTTAGCAAGCAGTAAGAGAAACTCTTCTGGATTAAAAAGACAGGTTTGTAAAACTAGAATCGAATCTTCTTCTTGTATTTCTTCTTGGGTATCAAAGATTGCATTCGTGCGCATCTTTTGAACATGCTCTAGAAATTTTTGGCCTTGATAAGCAATAATCATGTGTTCATCATACGCTTTTGGAACCGTAGTAACGGCAAAGATTTTATAGGAATAACTATTTTTTTCTGTATTTAGAAGTAGAAGATCATGTTCTTCTAAAAAGCCTTCTTCTTGGTAAGACTCTAAAACACTAAAAGGTAAATCTTTCTTTGGAGAATTATGGCCATAAACATTTAACTGCTTGGCAGTATCAATATCTAATGTACGATAATCAAGAAAAGAACTTCCTTGCTCTTTTTCATTTTTTTCTAAATCATGTGTTAAATAATAGTCATTATCTTGTCCTTTTACAAGAATTTCTGTAAGATTTAAAGAAGGAATGCGAAGTTCTGCGATAATATCTTCATTTTGATAAAGTGTTCGTAACTTTGGAATGTTACTTTGGTAAACTTCTTCTTTTTGTTCTATTTCTTTTTTTTCTTTCTTTTTTGCTTCTTTCGGATTTCTATTTTGAAGTCCTAGACTAAATAAGATGAGAAGAATTACAAAAATCGCAAGTAGAAAGAAAATAACCTTTTTCTTGAGTCTTCTTTTTCTTTTCAATGAAATCACCTAGAGATAGTGTAGCAAATTTCAAAGTAGAAGTCTATTGTGTCTTTGAAATGGCATTTTATTTTTTAACTCTATTCAATTTCCTTTACAAAAAGTGGCATATTTTGGTTGTGGATAATCGCTCTTTTTGATTGACGAACAATAGGATAAATGATAATATCAAAATATAGAAATAGAGCTTTAAGTAGCCCAGATTCATAAACTATCAAAGGAGGAAAATATATGAAAAAATTGAAATGGAAAAGGATTCTTTTACCCGTTGTTATAATCGCAGTTTGTGTGTTTAGTTTGGCTTTGATGCACGAAGTAAAAGCTGAACCTACAGTGATATGGGTAGAGCCGGGTGCTGGTACTTTAAAAGAAGAAGTAGAGAAGGCGCCTCAGGGAGCTATCATCAAACTTAGACCTGGTTCTTATACTGGTAAAACAGATGAATATGGTAGGGAAATAGAGGAAGATAAGACAGTTCATATTCAGCATTCTATTACCATTGAGGGTGCTGGTATGTTTGATAATAGTAGTGCTAGGAATCCAATATATACCACCATTTCTGTACCATTTATTATAGAAGCAGAGAAAGAAAATGGTGAAAATCCAACCGTTGCTTTTAAGAATTTTTCATCCAGTAATCAATCTGTACCACATGATTTTGTTCTTGTAAAAGTATTAAAACCAACGAATTTAAACATGGAAAATGTAGAAAATTGGGGAATTTCAAGAGATTTGCATGTACAAGGTGCTGGTTCACTTTTATTAGATACTGGAGCAAATGGTTCTGTTGTTCATTTAAATAGAACACTTTTAGATCGCTTTGGAACATCATTTGGAATTTATGTTAAATCTTCTAATACAACCATAGATGTAGAAAATCAATCTGTTATTTATGGAAGAAGTGCAATTCATTTTGATAATGGTAGTGATAATACTATTAGGATTCGTGATTCTAGAATAGAAGGTCGTGATATATATAATACAGATCCTAATGTGATAGAATTTAATCAGCAAAATAGAACGAATCTTACGATTAGTAATTGTGAGATTAATGGAAATAATCCTTCTGGTGATACAACAAGTAATGTGATTTATTTTGGAAGTGGTAACAGTGAAGTAAAAGTAGATTTAAAAAATGTTACTATTCATGAGAAAAATGATGCAGATAAGAGTACCATCTTTCATTTTGGAGAATCTACACATAGTGATAATAATGTGATTACTATAGATAACAGTTCTCGTGTTCTCTTTAATAACGGTGATTTGAGTTTATCTAATAAATACAATGTAAGTGATCAATATGCTGTTGTTGGTGTTTATGAAAAAAATGGAGATAGTGAGATTAAAGTTTATGATCATGATAGTGCTATTTCAGAATTAGATACGAAATCAAGTTTAGGGGGTTATAAATTTAAAGGTTGGTTTAAACAGTATGATGGTGATACTTATACGGATGAGTACGCAAAGGGTCCTGAAGGTTATCCTAAAGCAGCAAGTGGTACGAATATGGATTTATATCCTTGGTTTGTAAAAGAAGTTAAGGTAACGATTAATGGAAATGTACATACCATCGAAGAAGGACAAACACTTGGCGCTATACCTGAGATCGATACTGAACTTGATGCTCTAAAGAAAGAAGGACATAACTTAAAAGGATATATTATGCACGGCGAGACGGGTAGTAGTATCTCTTATACGGCTACATCAGTTGAAGAATTAAAAAAATTCGAGATCACTGAAGATGTGACTGTTGAAGCTGTTCATACGGTTACATTAACTGTTAATGACCAAGACTTTGAATTAGATTCAGGTGATACGGTTGCACAAATAGGAACGCATGATGGTTATGAAGGAACAAAAGAAGGATATGAGCGTGCTAAATTAAATGAAAAAGATGAATTACATTTTTCAAGATTAGTTTATAACGATACGAAAGAAACATTTAAGGAAGATACTCCGATTACGTCAAATACGAAAGTGGTTACAAAACATTATGCTATTGTAACTTTAGGTAATGATGATACGAAATATCAAGTAGAAGAAGGAGAAAAAATTTCTACAGGTAAAAAATATAACGATGATACTAAATTAGTTGATGCTTTAAAGGACATTCAAAAAGCATCCGTAGAAGATAAAAGTTTTTCTAGGTTTGTAGATGATAGCAATCAAACTATAAATCTTGAAGGGGATGCTGAAAGCAAGATAAATGAAGATACAAATATAAAAGCAATTTATAGTATTCAAGTACAAATTGGAGAAAATAATCCTTTTACAATAGATGAAAATGGAAGTTTAAATGATTTAACAGATCAAAAAGATACTATAACCAATCAATTAAAGGCATTAGTTGAGGCTGTAAAAGATAAAACATTTATTGGATTTTGGGTTTCAGTTACTGGAAAGGCAAATGAAAAAGAATTAGTAAAATCTACAGCTGACAGTCCAGATGCTGCTATTTCAACAATAATCAGTAAACCACTTTCAAAAAATACAACGATTTATGCAGATTTTAAAGCAACCGTTACAATATGTCCTGATAAGAGTTGTAGTAAAGATAAAAAGGAATTTACAATAGATTCTGGCAAAACATTGCAAGATGTAGAAAAAGAACATTCTGAAGAATTTGAAAAAGCAAAATATCAAAAATATTCTGGCCAAGAGGGAAAAGAAGATAGATTTTCTAGATTTGTAGATAGCGATGGGAATACATTTGAAGAAACGGCAGAAATTGAAAAATCAATTACTTTAATTCCTAAATATTATGCTTATGTTACAATTGACGATGAAAGAGAGAATGTTAAAGGAAAATATAAAGTTGAAGAAGGTAAATCTATCAGTGATATAGAAACAGAGGAAGGACAACTTGCTTTAGCAACTTTAAGATCAAATATAGAAACGCTTGATGGTGATACAGGTGAAGAGTTACATTTTGATAAACTTGTTGATGGTGATGGAGAAGATGTAGATACAACTGTTACTAAAGATGTTACCATTAAAGGACTTTACCATTATGATGTGGATATAGTGGAAGACTATGACGACCCTCATAATACTAGTGTTGGAAGTGGACATGAAGGATTTACTGGATTTATCGTTTATAGAAATGAAACCTTACGTAATTCAAAAGCATCTACTGATCAATTCACAAAGGTAAATGCTGCTTTAGATAAATTAGAAGAATCTGTGAATAGCAAGAATACTAGAAAGTTTGTATCTTATATAGAAACGAATACGAATCAAAGATATGATAGAGAAGCTCTTTTAGATAAAGCGTTTAATTATCATATTCATATCAATGCTTTAGTTGCATACAAAGTTAAAGTAGGAGAAGATGTAGAAGACTTCGTTGTTGAAGGAGATACGATTAACCAGAGTGAAAAAAATCTTTTAGTAGATGCAATTAATCAGTTAAAAACTGTTCGTGATAAAGTATTTGATAAGTATGTAATTAATGAAGAAGAAAAAGATGATATACCTGGAGATACAGTAATTAATAAATATACTGAGATTCGTGCGAAATATAATGTTAGAATTAAGATAGGTGAAGATGATAAAGAAGGTTACTTAATTCCTGAAGGTAAATCTTTATCTAGTTTATCTCCAGAAGAACAAGAAGAAGTGAAACAGAAACTAGAAGATTTAAAGGAAAAAGAAGGTTTTCATTTTGATGGTTATAGCGCTGGAGAAACAGTGGATGCTGTAATGGGTGAAACCTTTAGTAAAAACACTACAATCGTTCCTAAATTTAATATTATTGTTACAATAGAGTGCCCTGATAGTGTTTGTAGCGAAGAGGGTAAAAAGACTTTCCCACTTGCAACAGGAGATACGTTAGAAAAAATTGATGCTACAGAATTGGACAAGATTAAGAAGGCAGGAGAACCTGATAAAGTATTTAGTAGATTTGTAGATAGCGATGGAAATACATTTCGTGAAGATACACAGTTTAAGAATAATACCACTTTAACAGCAAAATATGCTTATGAAGTAACGATTGATGGTGATGATGATACTAAATATAAAGTAGAGGAAGGTACAGCTATTAATGATGATATTAATAAAGAGTTAAAAACAAAATTAGATGAATTAGAAAATGTTGAAAGTAAGACATTTGATAGATTTGTTGATGTAGATACCAATCACCCAATCGATAGAACAACACCAGGAGAAATTACGAAAGCTACCCAAATAAAACCGATTTATAGTGTTACCGTCACAATCAACGGAAGTGAATTTACAATAGACGAAGGAACAAGTTTAAAAGATGAGGGTGCAGTGAAAGAGGCCCTTGATGCATTGGAAAGCGCTTTAGGTAAAGAATTCGATAAGTATGTAGTAAATGGAAAAGAAGAATTAACAAGAGATGAATTATTAGCCAAGACATTTGATTCGAATGTTTCAATTACTCCGAAATATAATATTAGAATTAAAATAGGAGACGAAGATGAAGGATTTTTAATCCCAGAAGGCAGTAAGTTCTCAGAAATACCAGAAGACGAATTAAAATCTGTTCAAGAAAGGTTACCTGAAGGTAAATCTAGTTTTGCATACTTTGTGGATGAGAGTAATCATGAAATAGATGATACTTATACATTCGACCATTCTATGACGATTACGCCTAAATATAATGTCAAAATTACGATTGAAGGTGTTGGCTTTCAAGAAGTATTAGAAGGTAGTCAAATATCTAGTGCGACAGAGTTGGTAGAAAAGTTAAACAGCAATTCTGATAAAAGATTTCATTCCTTTGAAGGAGATACCACTTTAGATTCTATTGTGAATGCAAATATCAGTCTAGTTCCTATTTATGAGATTGATATTACCATTAAAACAGGCAATGATGAGAAAGTTTATCCATTTGTATTGGAAGATGATAACAAAGATGGAGTTTCTATAAATAGTTTAACAAAACATGCTAAACATTTACGATTTGAGAAAGATGGTATAGAAGTAGAAGATACAGCTAAGTTTACGGAACATACTACACTTGTTGAAATCTACGGGGTAGAAGTAATTGTAGGTGAGGAAACATTTACCTTTGAATCTGGTAATACCCTTTCTGAAAGCATATTAACGCCTGAAGATAAAGACAAGCTAGATGAAAAGTTAAATGCATTAAAAATAAATGCTTCTGGAAGAAAATTTTCAAGATTTGTGAATCAAGAGACTGGAGAGACTATCAAAGAGGATGATCCTATCTATGAAGATGTGACTATCATTCCTAAGTTTAATATAAACATTACAGTATTTAGACGGGATGATGCAGGAAATGAAATAGAGGATGATACTGTAACCTTTGAACTTGGAGAAGATTTACCACTTTCTGAAATTACAGACGAAGAAAATAAAAAATTGCAAGCATGGCTTACTGCTGTGGTTGAAAAATTCAAAGAAGAGGGAAAAGGAAATTATGCACTTTCTAAATATGTGGATGAAGAAGGCAATGAGGTTCAGTTAAGTGAACGGATCTTTAGCGAAGATAGTAAAATTGAGGCTATTTTTGAACAAAAGAAAGAAGAAATTCCAGTAGATCCAACACAATCAGACAATTCTTATCCGCTCAAAGAGAAAGCTCCAAATACAGGAATAGAGCATGCATCTAATGAAAACACAACATTATGGTCTATTCTTGCAGCACTTTTCTTGTTAAGCAGTGGTTGCTATTATGTAAAACATAGGGGAGAATAGATTTTCAAATTTAAAAGTAGGACATGTATTCATGTTCTGCTTTTTGTTTGATAACACTTTAGGCTGTTAATAAATAAGTAAAAGGGGAAGAAAACGCATATACTTACTACAATGGTGAATTATGAAATATTTAGAAGTCAACCAATTATGACCATCAATGATTTAGCATAAATCGGATTACACAACAAAAGAGAAAAGAAAGTATATAAAAGTAATAAAGATATTAAGTTAGAATTAACAGAATTAGTACCCTTAACAGAAAAGTATGTTAAGGGTTTTAAATTGAAAGTAAAAGATTATGAAAAAGAACAAGTTTTAAACGCAACTATTTACATGGACGAATTAACATCTCATATTCATTGTGTTGTTATACCACTTGTTAAAAAACTAAATAAAAGAACGAATACTGAAAGATATACTATTTCTAAAAAACAATATATTAGAGATAATATTCATTTGTCAGAATTACAAGATATTTATAATAAATTCAAACATACAAAAACATACGAAAAAGTAGGATATGAAATTATTGAAAACAATTGTCAAATATCACTATAATTGTGAAAAGTATGCTAAAATGAAAAATAGAGGTGATTGCTTTGTATAAAAATACTGATGAGTTAAATAAAATTTTAGATGAGCTATTATTAAACTCAGAGAATGAATGTGTAGAATTTAAAAAAGCAAAAAATAATTTTGATATAGACAATTTAGGTAAATATTTTTCTGCTTTAGGTAATGAAGCAAATTTAAAAAATAAACAATATTCTTGGATAGTTTTTGGTATTGATGATAAGACTCATGAATTAACTAATACTAATTTTTATAGGGATAATAATTTTAACAAAGTGAAGAAACAAATCTCTGATAATACAACAGACAATATCGGATTTATAGAAATATATGAATTTACAAGAGAGAATAATCGTGTAATTATGTTTCAAGTTCCAGCTGCTTCTGGTACTCCAATTAATTGGAAAGGTTTTCCATATGGTAGAAATGGTGAATCAGTAGCTCCTTTAACAGCGAATAAAATTGAGCAAATAAAAGCAACCGCTAATTATGATTGGTCAAGACAAGTAATAGAAGATGCTACGGTAGATAATTTAGATAAGGAGGCAATTAAAGTTGCTAGAGAACAATTCAAAGTTAAATATAAAGGGAAAAGTATATCTGATGAAATAGATAATTTATCTGATATTGATTTTTTGAATAAAGTTAAATTAACATTAAATGACAAAATTACTATGGCTTGTATGTTATTGTTAGGTAAGAATGATGATGATTATTTAATGAAGGGTTATACACCAAAAATGACCTGGAAACTTTATGATGATTTTAATGTTATTGATTATGAACATTTTGGTATACCATTTATTATTAATGTAGAAAAGTTAAAATCTAAAATACGAAATTTAAGATATAGATACATGGTTAATGATAATACTTTATTTCCAAATGAAGTAGATTAATATGATAATTATATTCTTCGTGAGTTAATTAACAATTGTATCGTTCATCAAAATTATAAACTGCATGGAAATATAAATGTTATGGAATATAAAGATAAGTTAATAATAACTAATGAAGGAAATTTTATTCCTGAAACAATTGAGAACGTTTTAAAAGATGGATTTTCATCACCATATTATAGAAACCAGTTTTTAGCTAATGCTATGGTTAATTTAAATATGATTGATACTGTTGGTAGTGGAATAAGAAGAGTATATGATATTCAAAAGAAAAAATTCTTTCCAATGCCAGATTATGATTTAAGTGAAGATAATCGAGTTAAAGTTACATTGTATGGTAAAATCATAGATGAAAAATATAGTAGAATATTATTTGAAAAAACAAATTTAGATATAGACAAAGTAATGCTATTAGATAGAGTACAAAAAGGTTTTGAAATTACAAAAGAACAAAGTGATTATTTAAGAAAAGATAATTTAATTGAAGGAAGATATCCCAATGTTTATATTTCATCTGACATTGCAAAAATAACAAATCAAGAAAAAGACTATATAGATAATAAAGGTTTAGACAATGCGTATTATAAAGACTATATACTAACATATATTAAAAAATTTGGAAAAGCAACAAGAGAAGAAATCAATAATTTGATTTATCCAAAATTGCCAACAAATATGAGTGCAAAGAATAAGAATAATAGAGTAAGATACATTATTTCACAATTAAAAAAAGAAGACAAAATAGAAAATGAAGGCTCACTGACCAAATCTTCTTGGATAATAAAAAAATAGATTAGTTTTTTTCGCAAAGAATTTGCAAAGAATTCGCAAAGAATTCGCAAAGAAAAAAGGTACCCATAAATATAAAAATACATGAAAAAGTATCTTTTTTACAATGTTGTTCTAAGAACAAAAATAATAAAAGAATTACAGTCATATAGTACTATAAGGTGATAAAATGTATCGATATAAAATGACTGTATTTCTCTTTCTTATTTTATCCATTATTTTAATTCAAAAAGTAGATGCGAAGATGGAAGAAAATCACCTTCCTTTATTTGGGAAAGTGATTACCATTGATCCTGGACATGGAGGTATCAGTTAAATCCAAAAATAGAAGAAATGGCTATTTTGGTAAGTAAATACAAGAGTTTAAGGTACTTGATGAAAGTATCTTTTATTATGCAAAATGAAAAGTATGGTATAAATTCTAAAACAGTTAATGTTTTTTTTAGCTTAACAATTTATTGTCTGTTCTACCAAGTACCCAATCAATAGAGTAATTGCCAAATTTACAAAGTTCAATCAGAAAGGGACTTAAAATTAAAAATTTGCTATTTTCATAATTACTTATAGCAGATGAGGAAGTATTCAGTTTTTCGGCAAGATCACGCATAGTCATATTTAATGCTTTTCTGATTTCTTTAAGTCTTGATGAAACCAATTGAATATTTATTTCATCATTTGTTTTAATATGTGTTCTTTTGTTTGAAATACCCAGCATATAATCAATATTTATTTCAAAAAAATTAGCGAGTTGATAAATTCTTTTGGTAGGAATAGATAATTTTCCATTTTCCCACTCACAATATACAGACTCAACTACACCAATCTCTTTAGCAACTTCTTTCTTTAACAAGTCTTTTTCATCTCTTAACTTTTCTATATTCGTCATGAAATCACCGCTCTTCTAGGGAAATTATCCTATCAAATTCGGTTATATTTAATTTTCTTCGGTACATTTGAGCAAAATATGATATAATGGTTTATAGAATAGGAGGTGCATTTTGAAAGAATCAGTAAAATATGGAATTTTATCAATCGTATGTGGCATTATTTCTTACTTTATTTTTTGGTGGCTTGCATTTATTGGATTAGGATTTGGAATCAGTTCATTAAAAGCAGGCGAAGGCAAACTATTAGGGATTTTGGGAATCATAATATCTGGAATTGCAGGATGCCTATATTTCGGATTTAAAATAAAGGCAAATATATAGCGAAAGGAGTAATTATGAGCAAAGTATCTGTATTTAAATTTAATATCAATCAAATTGTTGATTACTCTCGTATAAATTCAATTATTGAAAATTATTTAAATGAAAATGGATTTAGTTATAATCCTAATGAGCAGTGTTATATGATAGGAGAAGCTTCTGAGCAACAAGCAAATGAGAATATGGCAGTTGAAGTGATTGGAACTATGGCTATAGGTCTTCATAATTTATATTATGCACATGCTAATATACATCCTTGCTTAACTTACAAAATAGAAGGAAATCAACTAATCATTAAAGCATATACACTCAATGCATTTGCAAATGTTAAGGCATATATACATTCAAATATTAATACAAATAATGCAGGGAAAGAATACTATAATCATTTAAAGGCAAATCTATTTAATGAATTACAACAAAATAATATACAATTAATTCGTACAGAAATAGAAAAAGTAGAAGATGGAAGTTCATCCAATCTACTTAAGAAAATAGTTATAATTATTTTACCAATCATAATACTGTTTGGCTTACTTGCACTATTTTCATATTTATCAGCAAACTAGGTATAGATTATGAATATCAAAATACATTTAATTATTTCCAATTTTTTACAAATTTTATATGTAATCGTAAATGCATTAGGTATAATACTCCGTGTATTTGATGCTGATAAAATAGTTTTATTCAATATGATATGGTGCTTGGTTATCCTTTTAGTTTATGCTATTCATTTTTTTCTATATCGAAAGGAAATACATTTTTATAGAGGAATGGATAAAAAAATATATGCCAATTTTGACCGACAATGGACGAAAAGATTTTCATTAACAATAGCCGAAATATTTATAATCCCAGCTATTGTAATTATGGATCTGAAGGACATTTCCACTGCTATTCTATTATCTTGTATATTTATAGTAGAGTTTTATTTCTTATTGAAATCTTTCGTAATGAAAAACATTGTAACGAAAGAATTTATTAAGTTAAATGAATTTAATGATGAAAAATCAAAATTAGTAATTACAAATTTAGAACTTACCTCATTCATAGATAACTATAATAAAAAGATGGTAAATAAAACCCAATTAATAAAACAATTCAATTCAATTTTAGATAAAACATATATAATTAGGGTGTTCTATATAATTGATGATAATCTTTGTGAATATAAATATGGTGATAAATTATGTTTTACTACATTTGAATTGGCAGAATTACACTTTAAAAAAGATCCACTGAATCAAGTAGCAAAATTATGGAAGTTCAGTCAAATTATCGAAGATTGTATCTATGAAAATAGAAAATTAAAAATATATTATTCCAAAAACAAATCTTTAAAATTAAATCAAGATGAATTAAAAAAAATATTAAATAAGTAAAACGAATGATAGGAGAGAAATTATATGAAAAAGAAAGTTTTGTGTTTTGTTGCAATGTTTTTTTCAATCATTTTATTGACAGGATGTAATAATCAAGGCGATGCAATAAAATCCATTGAAGATACAAAAATTGAAGTTGAATCTATTGTTGATGAAATAATAGATAATAATAGTGTGTTGAATGAATCTATGACTCCAAAATATTTTTATAGTAGTTTTTTAACATCTACTTATGATTTGATGAGCAATCTTGAACAAAAATATAAGAGTGGAGATAAAATCTATTTAAAATTTGATAATGAAGAACTCAACGGAAAGATTATAGGAGAAGATGAAAACAATAGAAATAAGTATTATATTTATATAGGTAATGAAGATGATGATAATTTATGGTCATATGGAACAGTGGATTTAACAACAGGTAATATTTCTTGGGAAAATGGTTATCAGTAAAACCTATTGGATGTGTACAAAGGGATAAACTTGTTTTGAAATTTTATTTAAGCAACAAATATCACGGATGATTCGTTTGTGATAGGTTGCTTTTTATTTACAAAAATGTTATGAACAAAGTCTTTATAATCATGGGAATATGTTATTCCTTCAAGAATAAAATTTAATGATAAGAAATCATTAAGAACAGAAGTTAGATAGTACAAAGTATTTAATCTGTGAGAATAATGACACAGTAAAAGGTTTTAAATGGGCAAAGAAGTTTTATGATGGGAAGTATAATTTTAGAAAATGAGAAAGGGGTGTTTGAAATAGAAGGAGTATACCACATAACATATAAGTTTCAGACAAAAGATAATCTTAAAGAAGATGAATTTAAAAAAGTATTTCATTTGAAACTATTCAATATCATTCTAAAATTAGAAAATGAAAACCTAGTTAGAAACAAATCCTAAAGATACTATCTAATAACTTGTATTTCTTATCGAAAGTCATTTCTAGATAGAATTGGGGGAAGCATGATGCTCGAAAAGGTAGGCGTATACTGTAGATTATCGGATGAAGATCGAGATAAGATCAATAAAAATGATGATAGTGATTCCATCGTAAATCAAAGAAGTATGTGCTTAAAGTATGCACAACAATTTGGATGGAATGTTGTAGATATTTATTCTGATGATGACTTTTCAGGCGCAGGCACTTATAGACCTGATTTTGAAAGACTGATAAAAGATTGTAAAAGTGGAAAAATCAACTTAGTTTTATGTAAAAGTCAATCCAGATTTTCAAGAGATATGGAAGTCATTGAAAGATATTTACATAACAAATTCATAGAATGGAATGTTCGCTTTGTAAGTATTGTAGACAACGCGGATACAAGCATTGCATCTAACAAGAAAGCAAGACAAATCAATGGACTTATCAATGAATGGTATTTAGATGATTTATCAACCAATATAAAGAAATCATTGAAGAACAAAAGAGAAGATGGCCTGTTTATGGGTAGCTTTGCTCCTTATGGTTATGATAGGAGCACTTCCGATTCTCACAAATTAGTCGTTGACCCAGTTGCGAGTAAGGTTGTAAAAACAATATTTAAAATGTATGCAAGTGGGTTTGGGTATTCTAAAATTTGTGACTATCTGAATTGCAATCATATTCCACCTCGTTCAGTTTATAAAAGACAAAAAGGTAGCAAATTTGTATGTTCTAATTGTGATTATAAGAAAGTGAAATGGAATCCTGATACAATTGCTCAAATGTTAAAAAACGAAGTTTATATTGGTAATTTAGTACAAGGAAAAACAACTTCTATGGGATATAAAGTTCATAAGTTTAAGAAGGTAGATGAAAAAGATTGGTGCAGAGTAGAAAGAGCACATGAACCTATTATTGACCTAGAAACTTGGAAGAAAGTGCAAAGTATTTTAGGTACGCATCAAAAGCCGATGAAAACAGGAGAAATACATTATCTAACTAGAAAAGTTTACTGTGGTTGTTGTAGGAAAGTGTTTATGAGAAATGTTTATCGAGTGAAAGGCAAGAAACCAGAAAAAAGAGCATATCTACAATGTAAGGGTGCTAAAAAGTATCATACTTGTGATAACAACAAAGCCATTCGAATGGATGAGTTAGAAAAAATTATTTTGGATGCTATCAATGATTTGCTAGACAATTACTATGACCCAAAGATTTTACAAGAACTTTATAATAAAAGAAAAGAACCAGATACCACCCAGGATGAAACAAGAAAGATTTTAGAGAAAGAAAAGTATAATCTTATTCAAAAGATAGAAGAGAACAAGGCTTTTTATAGAAATCTTTACGAAGATAAGGTAAAAGGAGCGATTACAATCGATATGTTTCGCATGATGTCTTCTGATTATTTAAAAGAGATTGAGATAATGACGAAACGAATAGAGAGGATAGATAGCGAGATTAAAAGTTTAGAAGTGGTTAAAGAGGAAAGAAGAGAAGGAGATTTGTTTCTAAAAAAATATAGGCATATTGATAAGTTAAACAAAGTGATAGTGGATGCATTTATTGAGAAGGTTACTGTTGGTGCGTTTCATAAAGATACCAAAACAAGAGAGATAGAAATTACATGGAATATGGAAGCTTAAGAACTAAGAATAGACGCTATTTCTTCTTCAAAAGTGCATATAATATATATGAAATTGGAAGAGCTAGAGGAGGTTTAAGGGTAAAATGAAACAAATCAAAGAAGACAAGAAAACAACATTTGAAAGTATCAAGCACATTGATGAATATGGGAATGAATATTGGTTGGCAAGAGAATTACAAAAGATGCTTGGTTATAAAGAATGGAGATTGTTTTCAGCAGTTATTGAAAAAGCACAAATTCCTTGTTCTCAAAGCAACAACTCTATAAATTCCCATTTTGGAGTTTACTCCAAAATCGTAAAAGCAGGTGTTACAACGAAGACTATAATAGACTATCATCTCAGTCGGTATGCTTGTTATCTCATTGTTCAAAATGCGAATCCGAAATTTGAAGCAGTCGCATTAGGTCAGACCTATTTTGCAATTCAAACAAGAAAACAGGAAATTTCTGAATTGGAATATAGTCAATTATCCGAAGATGAAAAGAGATTTTATCAGAGGAATTTAACGAAAAAGGGCAATTATTCATTAAATCAAGCTGCCAAAGATGCAGGTGTTAAAAACTTTGATAGGTTTCATAATTTTGGTTATAAAGGTTTATACAATGGAGAAACCGCCGATGATATTGCCAAAAGAAAAGGCTTGAGATATCGCGAAGATATTTTAGATAATATGAGTAGCGAAGAACTTGCTGCCAATCTATTTCGTATTACACAAACAGAATCAAAATTAAAACGAGAAAATATCAAAACAGAAAGCAATGCCAATACGGCACATTACACGATTGGAAGGAACATTAGAGAAGTGATTGAAAAGAATGGTGGTACAATGCCTGAGAAATTACCAACCCCTGAAAAGAGTCTTAAAGAGTTAGAAAAAGAAAAAAGAAAGCAGGAGAAGATTGGTGTAGAATAAAAAGTACAGAACCTATTCTTGACGATTCCACTTGGAAGAAAGCATCAAACACATTGATGAATATGGGAATGAATGTTGATTTGCTCAAGTGTTAACGGGCACTTTAAAGTAGCTTGTGAAAAAAGTAATAATCTTATTGATGACCATTTTCTCCAAGTGGGGAAAATGGTTAGTATTAGTTCAAATACTCAAAGAAAACAAGAAAAGATTGAACTGAAATAAATTTGGACTTTTTCGATTCCTCCACATGGTGGACGAGATCCAGGAGCTATGGTGGGTTCTTTGATGGAAAAAGATTTGAATCTTGAAGTATCTAAACTCTTGCAAGAAAAACTCTTGGAAAAAGGTGCCATTGTTTATATGATTAGAGAAGATGATCAAGATTTATCAAGTAAATGGGATCCTCGTAAAAAAAGAGGAGACTTATACCGAAGAATTTTAAAAATCCAAGAAAATAAGAGTGATATATATTTGTCCATTCATATGAATTATCATAAAAATGGAGCTTATAGAGGCCAAGAAGTGTTGTATCACCCCATTAATTCTAAGAATAAATTGCTTGGTACCATTTTAATGCAACAATTTAAAAAAGATTTTGCCACCCAAAGAAGACTCAAAAAAACAAACCTTTATCTTTATTCAAACACAAGAGTTCCAGGTGTTTTAATTGAGTGTGGCTTTCTTTCTAATTATCAAGAGAGAACAAATTTAAAAACACAAAGCTATCAAAAGAAGCTTGCTCAATCGATTACGAAAAGTGTGATTACCTATTTTGATGTAGCCTCCCAAAATTAAAAGAAAAGAAAGACTATAAATGATACAGCAAGATATTTTGGAAATAATAGGCTAAAATTTGTGAATAATTCAGGCCTTGTTCTGCGAGATAATTCGCTCCATAAATGGATAGTCCCATATTATTTCCAATTCCTCTACAAAGAAAAGTTACTCCATTCTTTTCTTCAATGCAAGTAAAAGTAGTAGAAGGAATATGTAAACGTAAAGCAAGCGTTTCTAAAGAAAAGTGCTTTTTTCCGAAAGTAATTTCTCCAGGTTTGGAAGCAAATATTGGTTTTACACCTGTTTTTTCTAGGGATAGTTTTTGTGTCAGTTCCTCGTAAGAAATAAAGATGGGTTGTAAATAATTTTTGGCCTTTAAATCCCATAAACTTTGTTTTGAAACAAGATAGGTGTCTATGCCATTTGTTTTGGTGTAACCGCTACTTACCAAATGAATGTATGGCTTAATTGGCTTACCATTGGACATTAAATAAAGTCCTTGTGTTTCTAAGACAACTTCTCGTAATAGGTTATACATATCATAAAATGTTTCTAAATAAGTAAACTTATAAAGAAGTGGGTCTTTATAAATGACATAGGGATTACTTGCTTCTATCATTCCCTTTTGCTCCAGGCTTTCAAGCGCATATGTTCTATAAAGAATCGTAATGGCTTTTAAGGTTTCTTTGTGCATGGGAAAAGGGCAGTTTGTAAATAGTGCACCAACTAAATACTTTAAAAGATTAATCTCTTGTACGCTAGATTTATCCCGAATGAGTACGGGGAAAGTAGCTTCATCTTGTTTTTTTTGGTATAGCGTTCTTTCTTCTAATTCAAATTGTTCTTTGGAAATGGTTTTAACAAGATTTCCATCTACTAATATATAGATTTTATCAAAAGCAGTTGGGAGCTTTTTTTCTTTGATATAAGAAATCGCATCTTCTTCCAGGGTTGTGGGAACCTTTCTTTTTTTCACTTTCTTTGGTTCTACTTCTTTTGCAAATTCATATCTTGTCGTTTTATATAGACAGAGAATTGTTTTTCCATTTTCTTTTAGATAAGCATATCTTAAAAACATAAGAATCACCTGTTTTTAGCATGCTTCCTTTTTTCATTTTTATGTATTTTCTTTAAAATAACGATAGGGATAATTTTTTTCACATTCTTTTCCCGAAAGATAGGAGTGGTTTGGGAAAACTTGTTTTAAATCTATTTTCTTTTTATCTTGTAAATAGAAATTCACTTCTTTTATCATTTGAAGCGCCTCTTTTTTGGCTTGGTCGTAAAGATCAAGAAAGGATTCCTTATGTTTTTCTTGTTTCCTAGAAGGATGATACCAAGTCTCATGGTTTAAGTTGAGGTATTTTTCTTGGCATTTACGTGGTAAATGATAAGATAAGACATGAAAATGAAAGGTTTTTCTCGCTGTTAAAAATTCAAAAGTTGAATAGATTTTTTGCTTCATTCCAAAGCGATCATAACGCACCCATTTTAGAAAGAACTTCATTTCTTTTAAAGCTTGAAAATAGAATTTATCCATTTTTTTAATTCCAAACGTTTCTTGATACGTGTAGTTGATGACTTCTTTTAAAGAAGGACTAAAAGGGGTTAAGTCAAAACAATATTGATCCAAACGAAATAAGTAAGGGGCTTTTTTTTCTCTTTGTGAAATCAGAAATAAATCCATATATGTTTCGGCTTCATCATGAAGGTTTCTATATTTTCGTGTTTCTTTTTTTTCTTTATGATACCATCCTGTTTGATAAATTACAAAAGGATGTAGTTTACTATCGAGTACATAATGAGAAATCATTCCATATAAAAATGCCATAACATCAGCTTGTTTATAAAGTTGATTATATTTTATATAATTCACTAAATTAAGAAAGAATGCCTGCGTATGATGTTGATGAAAATAATATCCAAACTGTCTTTGTCGTTTTCCTTTTCCAAACCAAAAAATTTTATAAAAATAAAGGGCATCCATACTTTGCGCAAACATTCTAAGATGGGCTTTTTCATCCATTAAAAGTTTCTTTAATCCGATAGGAAGTTCATGATAGATATCCATCGCAAAGTAAGCGTGTGTAACAGTAGCAGGCATAACATTCATCCTTTCTCATCTTATTATAGCACAAAACGAGAAAGACTTGAAAAAGTGAATCAGGAATTAAGAAAAAGCCAGTAAGGTTTGGCTGGATAAGAATTGACTTTTTTTGGCTTATGGCTTATGATAAAGATAAAGTAAAAATAGGAGTCTTTTTTGGTAACTTGATTGTACGGTATAAATTTTAGAGGAATAAAGAGCTTCTTGTTTTTCGAATAAGGGTGATGTTATGAAGAAATCTAAAAAAGGTTTTACGATGGTGGAATTACTGGCAACGATTGTAATTCTTGGAATTTTAGCTGCGATAGTTCTTGCAGTTTCTACCAATATCACAAAGGATGCGAAAAAGAAATACTGTACTTCTCAAGAAGCATTAGTAACGCTTTCAGGAAAAGATTATTTTGCGGACAATCGTAGTAAGTTACCAAAGGAGATTGGAGGGACTTCTCAAGTTTCTTTAAAGACATTAGTGGATGAAGCTTATATAAAAGAAGTGGTTGATAGTCAAGGAAAAGCCTGTGATTATGACAGTAGTTATGTTTCTGTTCAAAAGCAAGGAGAACAGGAATATAATTATTACACGTATTTAAAATGTGGTGCTTGTGAGAGTGGATCAGAAGGAATGGGACCTACGATTGCTTTTTCTCCAAATAGTAAAAGTAGTAATCAAGAAATTACAGTTACAATGACAGTAAAAGATGATAAGAAAGTAGAGACTTATTCCTATACGATTTATAAAGATGGCGCATCTTACAAGACTGTTTCTGAAACGTACAATAAAGCCGTTACGATTAAGCTATCAGAAACGGGAACCTATCAAATTACGGGGATGGGATACGACAATGATGGAAATGTAGCTAGTTCTACTTCTGGAAATTATGTGATTTCAAAAACGACAGCCAATTGTAAAACCACGATTACCTCTAAGGTAGCCCCTAAGACTTGGACGAAAGATTCGATAGAGTTTACCTTACAATTTGCGGACGGGGTTACAGATTGGGAATGGTATGTGAGTAAAGATGGTAAAGATTTTGTAAAGAAAGGAAACTATAAACCTTCATTAAAAAATATGAAGATCAGTGGTGATGGAATTTATAAAGTTCGTGTCATTTCTTATGACAAATATGGTAATCGGTGTCAGGTTGATAGTAATCAATATTATATAGGAGATGAGATAACAGAAGTTACCTTACAGGGAAGTGTTCCAACAGGGGAATTAACAAACGAAGATGTTGTTTTAACAGCGGTTCCATCTCCAGAAAACTTGGCAAAACCGAAGGATGAGTATTCTTTCCAAATAAAAGTAGGAAATAACTGGGAAGATTATCAGACAAGCTATTCTAAAACAACCAGTGTGAGTGATGAAGATCTTCAAACTTTTAGAGTTGTTGTAAAAACAGAACTAGGGAAACAAGTTACGTCAAATACATACCAAACTAAGATTGATAAAACGCCACCTAGTAATCCAACCGTAACAGCAAAGTATGATACTACAAAAACATATTCATTTGGAAGTTGGATCAATAAAAATGTCACAGTAACACCATCTGGATCAAAAGATGCGGTATCTGGTTTTTCACATTATCTCTATCGAACGAAAAAAAACAGTGAAGCATATAGTGAATATAAACGCTTAGAGGGAAGTAGTGTTGCCTTAAATCAAGATGGAACTTATACTGTTGAATTTGTTGCTTGTGATAAACTCAACAATTGTGGAAAGACACCTGTTTCCAAAGTAGTCAAAATAGATAAAACTTCTCCAACGACTCCTGTAATTGAATCTATGGATACTCCAGATTGGACAACAATGCAAATGACGCTTACCATGTCAACGAAAGAGACTGGTTCAGGAGTCGAATATTGGATGCATAGTTTCGATAACTCATCTTGGAGTCCGTTTTGTACAGGAAAGAATTTACCGAATTCTTCTTGTGTTACACTTTCATCAACTACATCTTATTTGAAAAATAACGATTCTAAGTTAACAAATGTTACAGCGAATATTCAACAGCCCAATCATAAGACAATCTATTTTAAGGTGAAAGATGTCGCAGGAAATTATTCTGGAACAACAAAAAACACTTCAGTTCCTCTTACTCCCCCAGAGATAGTAGGAAAAGTTGGAAGTGCGAATTATACTTCAAATACATGGACAAACAAGAGTGTAACGTTACAAATTACAAGTGACATTCCAGATCTTTCGGAGTTTTCAGTCCTGGTGAACGATATGAAAGCAGGAGGAGAAAGAAATAAAACGATTCGCGTTCCAGCAGTGGGCTCTATGGGAACTTTAGAAGTACCAGCAGAAGAATATGTGGATAAGACGTATATGGCTATGGCCTGTAATTCACAAGGTAAGTGCATGGGTGGTTTGTCTAATGATTTCAGAGTAAAAATAGATACAGTACCACCGACTTGTACAGTTAATGATCCAGGAGACTATGCCCGAAAAGTCCAAGAATTTGATTTGATAGGTCGTTGTACAGATGAACATAGCAAATGTAAAGAGGCTGAAGTTAGTACAAAATTCAATTTGGATGAATATGAAGTAATAAGTGGAGTCTATACGCCTGGCGTTGTTGAAGATAACGCTGGAAACCAAACAAATTGTGATGATGTGACACTCAATTTGTATTATGTAGAGCTTAAGCCACCAACAGCTTCATTTTACAAACATAATCCAGGAAGTACAGTGAGACAAGGTAGATATGTACCTGGTAGTGATGGCTGGAGTAACAAACCAATACAGGTTAATGTGACAAATCCTAATAAGACGAATTATACGACGGTTGAATATAGATCATCTGGGGATATGGGGACAAAGCTACAAACCTATTCTAGTCTTGATGTAACACAGTCAGGCACATCGAACTTACGATTTAGAGTTTGTTTGAATGAGAATTTGACAAAAAAATTCCTACTTTTACTTGCTCCACCTAAAATTTGCTCAGATTGGACAGATTTCTATAAACTTATGATTGATACAGAACCACCTACAGCGCCAACGATTATAGCTATGCGTGCTATAGGCGGCTTCGTGAACAAGGGGTATCTGTCTTCAGGACAGAAAGAAGCAGCCGTGAATAACAGTGGTTATTATATATTCGCAAAAGGTTCTAGTGATAATCATTCAGGGCTTAAGGAATATGAATATTCCACCGAAACAAAATATATTTATACAAACGGTTACACAACAAGCACCACTGCAACAGGATCATGTATTCCTACCCTTGATGAAACGAAAGGTCCTTGTACGGCTAAGCAAGGTCCAGAGTTTTGGAATCATGATGGTTGTACACAAGGCAAATTTGGTGTCAATCCTGATGTCGATTGTAACATTGAAACAGATGCAGTTGGGAATCCCTATGGGGATCCCCTAATATACTATTATCATTTTCGAATGGCAGAAGAAGGGCTTACATACAGTGTGTCTTATCGGGCTTGTGATAATGTTGGTAATTGTTCTGCATTTACAACTTGGAAAGTGGAAAATGAAGGTAAAAAATCGACGCCTACTCCAGAGATTACGCGTTATCAGTGGAATAACAATGATTCTACCCCTCCTACTAGTAGTACAAATCTTTCAAAAATTACTAGTGATATTTTTTGGAGTAATAAAAAAGTATTTGTGAAATTTACATCTAATCAAGAGACGAATGTTAATCATTATGAATATACACTAAGTGGTGCGCAAAAAGGCTCTGGGAAAGGGAACTATGTAAATATTACAACCGAAGGAACGACGACGATTGAAGTTAAAGCTTGCACTACGACAAACTCCATATCTTGCTCTTCACCTGTAGAAGCAACAGTAAAAATCGATTGGACTCCTCCTACCTTTTCTAGCTTTACAGTTGATCCTAGTTCCTACAAATTTGGTACATGGAGTAATCGTGAAATTGCACTTACGGCTAATTTTAAAGATACCTTGTCAGGTGTTAACGAAAATACTATAACATATTCATATAAAAGAACAGATAATGTAAGATCTGGTGAATACAATGAAAAAACACATACTTTTTATGATGGAATTTATGATGTTCAGGTCAAAGCGACAGATCATGCTGGAAATGAATCAGCATATAGTACGAAAAAAACGCTTCAAATAGATACATCAACACCATATACTCCACAATTAGTGGGTATGGAAATTACTGCAGGTGGGGCGAAAATTTGTGAAAAGTATACTTACTGTGAATATGGTGGAAAAGAATATTGTCCATCAAAGTTAACTTATGCTGTAAGTAATGTTACCTGTCATGTAGTAATCTCGAATCCAAATGGGCATTCAACTGTAAGATATACTCCTACTTTTAAAACTCCTGGACCTTCTAATGTTAATAATTTCAAATATAATTATACAGTATATGATCCACCTAACAATAGTTATACAACTTCTTATGATTGGGATGCCAATGTTCCATCTCCTCCAACAATTGATGGTGATGGAGCACTTTCAGTAACTTATTCTAGTAAAAATGGGGCAGGAACTGTTAGTCCTACTCTTAGAATTATTATCAATTGGGTTACTGAAGATTGCGGAAGGCTTAATTATCATTCAATAGGTGGTTGCACTATAAATTAGGAGGTTAAAACAATATGAAACAGCATAAAAATAAGAAAAGAATTATTATTGTTCTAATTTTACTTGTGTTAGTAGTAGCTTGCATCGTGGGAATATGGATTCATTCTATGAAAAAGAAGCAAGAGGATAATTATATTGATACCAAAGAAGAAGTGTTGGAATTTTTAAATCAGTACTATCATAGTGATTCTTGTGAATTTAAGTATGTGAAAACAACGGATGAAGGAATTATTTACGAATGCGTTGAAGGAAAGTTAATCATGCAATTTACTTACAACATAGATAAGCAGAAGGTAAGTAGTCAATCAACAACCACAGCTGAAGTAACGGCTAATACAACGAAAGACGCGAAGAACTAAGAGAAGATAGGCTCTAGAATTTCTAGTGTGAAATAAGAGTGGGAAAATATCTCGCTCTTTTTGAATAAAAAAATAAAATTATGCCGAGAAAATTTCTT
>CANQVB010000007.1 GCA_947627225.1 uncultured Bacilli bacterium | reverse complement strand
GATATCCTTTGCTTTTTAAACTGTTTCTATTCTAATCCATAGTATATCTCTTTTTCGTTTCCTTGTCACCTTTTCTTTTTCCTTATTCCTTCTATACTATAGGAAAACAAAAAGATAGAGTTTGCACTTTTCTATCTTTCTATTCAAAATTTCTCTATCCTTCTCGACGATTTTTACTATTCAGTACCATGCTTTCACTTAATTGTTTTATCCGTTCAATGATTCGTCTTGCTTTGACCATTTCAATCGAATTTTTCGTCTCTCCCAATAATTTTTCCAATTCTTCAAGCGTAAAATTCGAAGTAAAAAAAGTCGGGAGTTCTTCTTCCATTCTATATTGTAAAATAGGTCCTAACACTTCATCTCTAGACCAAGGGGTTACATTTTCTGCTCCAATGTCATCCAAAAGTAAAAGAGGGGCTTTTTTTACCATAGTAAACTTTTCCTCATAACTACTTCCAAATGACGATTTTAAAAGCCGCAAAAGTTCAGGATAATACACCATACAAGATTCTACCCCTTTTTTAGCTAATTCATTGAAAAGCGCTGCGAGCATATACGTCTTGCCACTTCCAAAAGAACCACATAAGTAGAGTCCCTTTCCTTTTTTGGTCTTTAGGTATTCTTCCATAAAACTTTGAAAATATTTTAAAATCGGAACTCTACCCTTAGAATCTTTATAAAAGTCTTGAAAAGAAGCCATCGCTATTTGTTTTGGAATTCGAAAATAATGAATGTTTTTTTGATAAGCAAGAAGGGCTTCTTGTTTTTCTTTTCGTGAACACATCTCATAGGAAAAAATAATGCGCTGTTTTTCTTTTCTTGGCGTATAACAATAGCCTTTCATTTTATTTTTACAGGTAACCAAATTTCTACAATGCTTGCAATTTTCTTTTTCTACTGCTGCTTCTTCTAATTGTGATGTATATTTCATCAGTAGATTTTCTTCTATGTTTAAAGTATCGACAAGATGATGAAAACTTTCGTTTTGATAGGCATCCATGTAATTTCGTTTTAAATTGCCTGTTTCATTTTTTTTTAAATAATTCTGAATTGCTTTCATAACATTCACCTGTTTCCAAGAATAGTTTAACATGATTTTTTCATTTAAGAAAGTACTGTCTTTATTTCGAGTTGTGGAAAAGAAATCTGAACACTTCCTTTGTCTTGGGTATTAAAAACAGGAATTTTATATTGTTTTAGACGTTCGATAACAATAGGACTTGGATGATGATACTTATTTTCTCTTCCAGAAGAGATGAAGGCAACAGCAATTTTGATGCCTTTAAGAAGTGCATCACTCGTGCTTGTTTTACTGCCATGATGCCCCACTTTTAAAAGAAGTAAATTGGGCAAGGAATACTTTTGTAGCATTGTCCTTTCTGTTTCCATTGGCGCATCTCCTAAAAAAAGCATTCTGTTTTTTTGGTATGCAACGAGATAAATAGAACTACTTTGGTTTTCGTCACGAAAAGACTGATTCAATTGTTCAAACTGAAACTTGCCTACAGAAAAACAAGTGCCTTCTTTTGCTTTATGAAAAGGAATGTTTCTTTGCTTTGCTTCTTTTTGAATGGCTTTTTCTGTGATGGAAAAGTTTCCTAAATTGGTAAGAATGGAGGTGACTTTTACTTTTCGCATTAAAAAGACAACATTTCCTGCATGATCTTGGTCACCATGCGAAAGGACAATTCGTAAAGAAGTGATTCCCCTTGCTTTTAATTCCTTTTCAAGAAAGGATGCATCCTGTTCCTCCACTACAATTCCTTCCTTACCACCCGTATCTAAAAGAAGTGCTTCTTGTTTCGACTCAAAGAGAAAAGCATCTGCCTGCCCTACATCTAGCATTGTAAGCCGGTCTTCTTTGAAAGAAGGAAAGAAAAGCGCATGCGACAACAGGCAAAGTCCATAAAGAACAAAACATGGCTTTTGATAAAAAGAAAGAAGAAAGAGGAAAAATAGAAAGATGTAATACCAAGACGCTAATTTCATAAAGCATACACGAGAAAAAGAAAAGGTACTTCCCCAACAACTGATGGTTTCTAAAAGAAAAAGACAAAAAGAAAGCATTGGTTCTAAAAAAGGAAAAAGAACAACCAGTAAAGAAAGAGGAAATACAAGTAAGCTTACAAAAGGAACAAGAAATACGTTAAAAAGAATGCTACAAAAATTGATTTCAAACTGATTCTTAATGGTAATGGGTAAACAGACAAAAAAACTGAAACAAGAAGTAGAAAGAAGTCTTTTGAAATAGGACCCTTTCGATAAAAAATTTTGAAAAAGAACAAGACAAGAGGCAATTGTAAAAGAATATTGAAATGCAATCTCTTCTAATATAAAAGGATTTAGAAATAGCATCAGAGAAAAAATCAAAATGAGAATTTGATAAGGCTTGATATACAAATTAAAAAGCTTATTCCCCTCAAAAAAAAGAAAGAAAAAAGAGGCTCTTAAAATAGAAGGACTCTGTTTTACAAGAAAAAAATAGAATAAAAGAAACAAAGTTGCTCCTAAAAAGGAGTACTTGGGGTTCCACTTTTTCTTGAAAATGGAATATATCGTTCCAACCAACAAGGAAATATGCATGCCAGATAATGCAAACAAATGAGAAACGCCTATATCTTGATACGCATCTTTCACTGTTTTGGTAAGGTCAGTCGTATCTCCTAAAAGAAATGTTTTTAAATATGCTTTTGTTTTAGGAAATTTCTCGAGATAAGAATATAGGGTTTTTCGTATATTTTCCATCCAATTTGGCTGTTCTAAAATTTGAAATTGTGTGGGTGTCATTTCATAAAAAATTTTCTTTCTTGCCAAATACTTTTGATAAGAGGAGCTATAAAAATTATACACTTGATCTTTGATTCTAGTTGTTTTTCCTTCAAACAAAATTCTACTTCCTACTACCAAATTTTCTCCGACATTTTTTGGCATGTTTTCTTTGGGAAGGAATACTAAAAAGGAAGGGTCTCCTTTTGTTTCTAAGAGAAAATACGTCTTTTCTTCTTTTTTCGAAGTAATGGTACCCTGATAAATTCCCTTTTTCTTAAGAAAGGGAACGTTTTCTTTTTGTAAATAAGAAAGACCTACAAAAGAAAAAGCAAAGAGAAGAAGAAAGCCATAAAACCAATTAGAGAGTAAGATTTTCCTTAACTTGATTGAAAAGTGCATCCCCAATTCCACTCACCTCTTTCAACTCTTCTATTGCTTGAAATCCACCATGTTCCTCTCGGTATTTTAAAATCGCTTCTGCTTTGGACTCTCCAATTCCAGATAACGTCATCAATTCTTCTTTGGTTGCTTGATTTAATGAGATTTTCCCCATTTCCATCTCTTCTTTTTCAACCCCAATACAAGCATCATTGGAAAGGGTTCCTTCAATACCACTTTGACACTTTTTCTGTACTTCCTCTTCGATTTCCTTCACTTCTTTAAAACGAGAAACTTCTTCTTGGGTATACACAATAATCACCATCTCATCAAATACCTTTTTGCTTAGATTAAGAACTGTCGTATCTGCATCTGTTAATAAGTCTCCAGCAAGGCGAATCACATCAATCACCCTACTTCCTTCTTCCACACTATAAATGCCAGGATTTAAAACAGCACCTTTAATATCCACTTGAAAGTAGATGGTTTTTTTAGGGGAAGACGCCTCTTTTTTTTCTTTGGAGACTTTTTTGGCTAAGACAATGGTTTCTTTCTTTTCTACTTTCTTTTGGCGAAACCACTTTGAAAGTGTAAAACAACTGAGTAGCACCACCAAACAAAGCACCAAAGAAATCACCAGAATTTTTTTTCGATTTCGGTAAGTAAATGTCATCCTTACACCCCCTTCACTTTTATCCTAGATAAAAAGAAAAGAAAAAAAGCAAAATAACTTTTTTTCTTTCAATCGATTGTTTGAATCACGCATTATGATATCTCGAAAAAAACGGGTTTTCGTTTTTACTGTTTTTCATCTTTACGCTTTCGTAGCTTTCTTTTTCCCCGTTTCTATTGCAACTTGTTGAACAATAGTAAGCGCAGCCACTAAACAAAGGGTAAAACTTCCTCCATAACTCATAAAAGGAAGACCTACACCCGTTAAAGGAATTAATCCCATCAAGCCCATTAAGTTAATCGCAATATGCAAGAAGATGTAGATGGCAATTCCATAACACATAACTGCCCCTCGATCTGTATAACTTCTTTTTCCAATCATAAGAATACGTGCTAAAACAAAAATATAACAAAGGAGTAACAGAATTCCAGCGATGGCTCCTAATTCTTCAATGATCACTGCAAAAATAAAATCTGTATAGGGTTCATCTAGATATAAATATTTTTGGGTACTATTCCCAAGACCAACTCCAGTTAATCCCCCATTGTTCATCGCAATATATCCATTACAAACTTGTCCACCTGTTGTCAATAATCTTTCACAGGGATTTGTAAAATCAAGACGTTCTAATTGCCGTGAATGAATGAGGGTTTTTCCATTGGTAACGAGAAAAAAAGAAACAATCAAAACAGCCCCTACACAAGTTAAAAATATTTTATTTTTAATTCCTTTTGGAATTGGTTCTGCAAAAAACATCATGGCAACAATGAGTGTAAAAATAACAGCTGTTCCAAGATCCGGTTGGAAAACAATTAAAAAAGCGATGATACCCCCAACCAACAGCGGAAAAAGACTCACCCAATAGTGATGCAGTTTATTGTGATTGATTTCATAGTATCGAGCCATCCACACAATCATAATAATTTTTGCAAATTCACTCGGTTGAATGGATACAGGACCCAAATCAAACCAAGAGATCGCTTGATTCTTGGCTTTTCCATAAATTAAAAGCACCACGAGGGCAATCGATACACCTATTAAGAGTATGTTAGAAAAAACACCATATGCTTTCGTCGGAAAACGAATCATTAACAAAGAAAAAAGCAGTGCTATAAAAAGGAAAAGACCTTGTTTAATAAAGTAATTATAAGGGCTCACAGCTCTTGCCATGTAGGCCGTGACATTGGAGGCAGAAAAAACCATCAACAGTCCAAAGATAAACAAACCAAGTGTCACAAAAAATAACGGTTTATCCATATATTTGAACGTCTTTTTCATTCCTTTTTCCTCCTATTCTTTTTTATCATACCATAATTTACTTGCTTTGCGCTGTTTTTTTAAAAGACTTTGCATCTTTCTTGTCAAAGAAAAAAACCACTTAGTTGGAAATCATGAACACTTTTTTATCCGCTTCATATCTTATAGTAGTAAGGAGGCATGTTTATGTTCTACTATGGTGGCGGATCATCTTGCCCATGCTCCGGCTGGAACTCTTGGGGTCCTAGCTGGGGATTCGGCGGTGGTTTTGGATACAATCAAAATTATGGACAAGGGTATGCAATTATCTTAGTATTATTCATCCTTTTAGTTATCGTAATCGGTGCAAGATGGACGACTCGTTAAGAAGCATTTGCTTCTTTTTTTATAGAAAAAAAGAGCTAAATTGCTCTATATTTATCTTGGTTTTTAAACGGATTTTTTTTATCGATTTTATCTACAAATAAAATGCCATCTAAGTGATCAATTTCATGTTGAAAAGCAATGGATACTTCTTCTCGTGCACGAATCCGTATTTTGTTTCCTTCCATATCGTATCCTTCAATGGTACATCTTGCATATCTTGGCACAATTCCTTCTACTTCACGGTTCACGCTTAAACAACCTTCACCCATTTCAACATAAATCATCTCTTCCGAATTACTTACAATTTTAGGATTAATCACGACATAAATTTCAAAGGTATGTTTTCCGGTATCTTCATCAAAATCAACTTCGTTTACAATCGTAATATAGCGTTTAGGCGTACCTAATTGAATGGCAGCCATTCCCATGCCAGGTCTTAAATCATATTTTTCGGCCTTTTCTTCAATTTGACTATTTCTAAGGTATTCTACCATGCGCTTGATTTGTTTTTTATCTTCTTGAGAAAGTGGAAAAACAACTTCTTTACTCACCAAGCGAAGACGCTTATCTTTCTCATCTAGAATATCCTTTGTCTTTAACATAAACTCCCATCCCCTTTGCACGTGTTATTTTATCATAAATTTTACAAAAGGTCTATTCTTTTTTATAGTTGTTCTTCTTGTTCTTGTAATTTCACGCTGACAAGCTTAGATACTCCTGACTCTTGCATCGTGATTCCATAAAGCGTATCTGCATATTCCATCGTCTTCTTTTTATGTGTAATAATTAAGAATTGTGTTTTGTTTTTATAATGTTCTAAATATTTTCCAAATTGCTCTACATTTGCTTCATCTAAAGCCGCTTCTACTTCATCAAACAAACAGAATGGTACCGTTCTGACATTGAGAATTGCAAACAGAAGACTGATTGCCGTTAGCGTTTTTTCACCCCCTGATAATAAAGTAATGGTGGATAATTTCTTACCAGGAGGAGAAGCTAAGATATCAATGCCTGTTGTCAGTAAATCTTCTTGATTCGTCAATTTTAAATCAGCAGTTCCTCCATGAAATAATTCCTTGAATACTTTTTGGAATTCACAACGAATTGCTTCAAAAGTTTTCAAAAATTCTTCTTCCATTACAGCATCCATTTCTCTCATAATTTCAAGCAATGTATTTTCAGCTTTTGTTAAATCCTCTTTTTGACTGATCAAAAAATCATACCGTGTTTTTACCTGTTCATATTCTTCGATGGCTTCTAAATTAACCATGCCAATTTGTTTCAGCTTTTCTTTATAAAAGAGAACTTGATTTCGCACATCGTTTTCTTCTTGTAAAAGCGGATATTTTTCTTTGGCCTTTTCATAGGTCATACTGTAATCTTCGCGAAGTGTTTCTAAAAGCGTATCCATTTTGAATGTGATTCGATTGGAAGAAAGGACAATATTTTGCACTTCTTGTTCCATTTCTTTCTGCGCTTTTTCTAACACTTTCCCTTGCGCTTCTTCTTCCATAATTTTTTCTTGGCAAAGAGAAATTGCCTCTTTTTCCTTTGCTATTTTAAGTTCTAATTCCTCTTTATCCGTATTCTTCTTGGATACATCTTCGATTAATTTTTTTTCTTCCTCTTGAAGACTACCTTCCATTCTACTTTGATAACTTTTTAAAGCCGTTTGTTCATAACGCTTTTGCTCATTTTTTTCTTTGAGTTGTTTTTCTTTTTGTAAAATCAGTGCCAGCGCTTGTTCTTTTTCAAACAGCACATTTCTAAGTTTTTCTTCCATCTGTTGTATGGTTTCAAAAGAAGATGCGATTTCTTTTTGAAGCCGATTTTTCGTTGTCTTTTCAAATGCTAACTGCATTTCATGTTTTCTAAGTTCTTCCTTCATAGAGGGGATACTTTTCCCTTTGAAACTAGCACCCCCACTCATAGACCCACCGGTATGAATCACATCTCCATCTAAGCTCACAATTCGAAAGCGGTGTCCTGTCTTCTTAGAAAGTATCGTAGCATCATCCAAATCCTTTGCGACAAGAACATTTCCAAATTGATTTTCAATGATGTTCTGATATTTTTTATCACAATGAATAAACTGGCTCAAAATTCCCAAGAAGGTTGCTCCTTTTGCAAGATTTTCTTGCATACTTTGATCAAGCAATCTACTTTCAATGACTGAAATGGGAAAAAAGGTTGCCCTACCTTTTTCATGTTGTTTTAAATAAGAAATGGCATCTTTTCCAGCTTGTTCATCCTCTACAATTAGAAAATTCTTTGAAGAAGCTGCGATGACATCAAATGCTTTTAAGTATTTGGAATCCATAGAAACAACATTTCCAATCGTATCATGAATGCCTTTTACATGGGAGGCTTGTAAAAGAAAACGAACCGCTTCAGGAATGAAACCACCTTGCTCTAATTCTCGTCCAATTGCTTCCACTTTATACTGTTCTTTTAAAATTGTCTTCATGCATTGTGAAAGTTCTGCTTCTTTATTTTGGGTTTTCTTTTTTTCTGCTTGTAAAGCCTCTTTCTTTTCTTTTTCTTCTTTTAAGAAAATCGTTTGCTGTTCTTTTAAAAGAGCAATTTCTGTTTTTAAAAGTTGAATTTGTTTTTCCAAATCCTTTTCTTCTTCTAATTTTTTTCGCATTTTTTCTTTGAGTGCATCCTCTTCCATGCTCGAAGTATCACTTGCTTTTAAAAGATTTAATTCTCCTTTCAGTTGCACAACTTCTTCGGTTTTTGTCAATAAATCTTCTTGGAACACAGAAACATTTTTTTCTAATTTGATTAACCGTGCCTTTTCTTTCATCCTATCACTTTCAAGAAGGACTTTCTTGGCATCTTGGGCTGCGATTTCTTCTTGTAAACGTGTTTGTTCTTTTTTGTTGGTTTCAAGTTGTTCCTGATAGCGCGTAAGATCATAGGCAATTAAAGAAATTTCATTTTGTTCTAAGTTTTCTTTTGCATCTTGGTAAGACCTTGCTTTCTCACTTTGCTCTTTTAAAGGTGTTAGTTGTCTTTCCAACTCTTTCAGGATGTCTTCCACTCTTTCCATAGAAAAGTGTGTTTTTTCTAGTTTTTTTAGAGCTTCTGCCTTTCTCTTCTTATATTTTAAAATCCCTGCCGCCTCTTCAAAGATTTGACGCCGATCTTCACTTTGATTGGATAAAATTTTTTGCACTTCCCCTTGTCCGATGATATTAAAAGAACTTCTTCCAACACCACTATCTAGAAGAAGATCGACAATATCTTTTAATCTGCAGCGTTCATTGTTAATAAAATATTCATTTTCACCTGTACGAAAAACTTTTCGCTTTAAGGATACTTCTGTGTAAGGTATATTCAAGTAATGATCTTCGTTTTGAAAAACCAATTCTACATAAGCTGTATTTAAAGGGGCTCTACTTTTGCTTCCTTGAAAAATCACTTCACTCATACTGCCATCTCCACGAAGTGTTTTGACAGACTGTTCTCCTAAGACCCAACGAACAGCATCCACAATGTTGCTTTTTCCACTTCCATTTGGTCCTACAATACAAGTTGTTTTTCCATCTAAAGCAATGGTAATTTTATCAGCAAATGATTTAAACCCACTTGTTTTAATTTCTTTTAAATACATATGAATCACCTTAACTATCGTTCTTTATTAGTGTATCAAAAAATAAATTTATTGACAAGCAAAGAAAAACGAATGCTGTCCCATTCGTTTCTCTCGTATAAAATACCCGTTTATGATTCGCCTTCTGTTTCCTTTTCCACTTCATCCAAATTAACTTTTCCTTCAGCAATCTGCTTTTTCACTTCTTCTTGAATCGTCTCTAAGATGGTCTCAATCACTTTCCACTCTTTTTCTGTAGTGATTGGTTCTAATTTAGAATTTTCACTTTCAGGATGATAGATGGATGCAAAAACTTGCACATTTCCATTTTCATCTTTACTGTTGTCCGTATAGGCAATGTAACTTTTTCCTGTTTCTTCACTATCAAAGGTAAACAAAACATCATAAACTGTTTCATTTCCAAATTCATCCGTCAATACAAATTTATTTTTTTCCATTTTCATCTCTCCTCATATCCATAAATTCTTGTAATATAATAACAGCAGCAAGGGCATCAATCACTTTTTTTCGGTTGTTTCTTCGAACGTTTCCTTCTATCAAGACAGCTTCTGCTTCTTTGGTAGAAAGTCTTTCATCCATTAAATACACAGGAATACCAAGTGTCTTTACAAGTTCTTTTTGAAACGCAATAGAAGCTTCTGCTCTTGGTCCAATGGTGTTGTTCATGTTTTTAGGATACCCTAACACAATGGCATCGACGTTTTCCTCTTCTACGATTTTTCCGACTTCTTTTAAAAGTTTTTCAAAATCATCTTCATGTCGTATGGTGGCATAACTTCTTGCAAGAATACCTGTTTTGTCACTGATTGCAACACCTAATGTCTTGGTTCCAAGATCAAGTCCTAAATATCTCATTGCATAAAATGATTGAGAAGTACCTCTACAATTTTAGCACGATCTAATTGTTGTATTTTACTTCTTGCATCCTGATAGCTTGAAATATAACCAGGATCTCCACTAATTAGATAACCCACTAATTGATTGATTGGATTATACCCTCTTTCTTTTAAAGAGGCATACACTTCTTTTAATACTTCTTTCGTTTCTTCTTTTGTGACATCTTGCAAGTTAAAAAGGATGGTTTTATCATTTTTCACTTTTTCACCTCGCCTTTATCTTATTACCACATTTATTCTAACATCTTCTTTGCTTTTTCGCAAGAGGGCCATTTTGGAGAAATGGATTCTTGCTTAGGAAAACAATGAGAGTGCAGAGTGAGCTTAAAAATGAACACGCTTTATATTATGCACTCATATATCTTCCATTTCAGTCATGCATTGTGTACAGGAGAGGCCCTTTCTCACTTTCAAATTATATTTTAAATAATTTATGCTTCTATTATTCATGAAACTTAGTTGCTTTTCTTCGAACAAAATACTCAAATTCTCTGTCAATACCTAGCATAGTATATTTTATATTTGAAAGAGAGGATTGCAATTTGGACGGATTAAAATCGACTAAATAGTTATCATATGCTTCTTTGGAAAGTTCTTTATAAACAAGTTTGCCGTTTTCTTCTGTGAGGCCCAAATAAACTAGACTTGCCTTGTTTTTATCAAAATGATAATCTCCTGTATAAGAGACTGCTTGATCCAAGTATTTCCTATATTGAAACTGATTCAAGTCGCCTTCCTCCACATTGATTTTTACAGCAACTCGCTTGGGTTCAAATTTACTTACATTTACAGCAATATCTCCAAACTTGGCAGGACCTGCGAAAAAGAAACTCTTTCTTCCTGTATCATTAAAACTATAGGAATGCATCTTTCCACTTTTTTTAATATATCCACTTTCTAAAATCTGATTGGCTTTTTCTTCCGTCGTATAATGCCACAATCCATCTTTTAGTATTTTATTAGAAATGAAACTATCTCCTTCTACATTTTGAGAATGAAATCTTAGTGTCGTACCAAATGCACTAGGAAACACCCCTAATAATGTTTTTTCTAGATTTATATTTTTAGATAGTACATTACTAATATATTTGTCTGTAACATCTCCTATTTCACCTAATGTCGTTGCATCCTCTATCCCAGAAATAGCAGGTTTATCTGATAAAATTTCATCTAAATTTTGGTTTGCTGTATCAATTTCTTGCTGACACAACAATTCTTTTAAACCTGTTAAAGTTGTGGTTCGATATTCTCCATTCACGACTAATTTAACTGATTTTTGTGTTCCATTTAATGTTCCTGCGACTAAGGCTCCCATAATGAAAGATTCTTTCATCTCATCAGTCAATTCATCTATATGAATCTCTTTTCCTAAAAGAAGGGAATCTAATATTCCAGAGGTGAATAACTCTTGAACTGCTTCTTGTCCTCCTTCTTTTAACATTCCTAGCAAGAGACCTTTTCCTGGATTTTTTCCTAAACCAAGAATTCCTCCTACTTTTTCTAACATAGCATCTGATGCACCTGATAACATTCCATAAAGAGCTGCTTTTTCTACACTATACCCTTCTGTTAAGGCACCATGATAGGCATTTCCTCCTGAAGAAGCTCCTAAACTTACACTTCCCAAAGTAGGATTTACTGTTGATAATGCAATTGCTGGTAACATGTTTCCAATTCCTTGGTTTAATTTATAGTTCCAATCTACTAATTTTCCATAATTTTCTGTATAATCAATTACACCTGAACTACTCTTTCCCTCTACAATCAGTCCTAACGCTATTTTGTCTTCTTCGCTGGAAAGTGCTTGCAATAAATACATACTTTCATATTCATCACTTGTCTTTACAGTATCCGATGTAAACCATTCTTTTAAACCATCTGCAAAAGATTCTACTCCATCACCCAAGCCTTTTCCTGCTATCTTCAAGTGATTCATGAGTTTCTCTTTGCCTTCGGGATCGTTTTTTAATTTCTCTAAAAATTCTTTCGCTTTTTGTTCTCCTGCGAGTTGGTTAATTGTATCACGCGCATCTTCCAAATACTGATTTGCTTTTCCTTTTCCTTGCGTGATATAAAGATAATTATACAGGTTTTCTAATTCTGGATTTATTTTGCTAGCAAGCGCTAAATCTTGAAATACTTCTTCATAGCCACTCGCTACCCCATACTCTACCCCATTTTCTTTTAAAATTTGATACAATTCAAAAGCACTTATTTTTGTAGGATGTGTTTTATTGTATTCCTCCACAAAGTCACTTCTTGAATCCATAACCTCACTTGGATTAGTAAAACTCTCTAAAATTTCTTCTTGATTGATTTGGCGACTATTCTTAAACTGTTTAAAATCTTCTTCTTGTATTACATACTGATATTTTACTTCCTTCTTTTCTTGTTCTAACTTATAAATCGCACTTTCTTTAATCGCTATATTTTTATTGAGATAGCACATGTCGTTTTCTAATTCTTCATAGCTTGCATATCCCAGTTCTTTGGCAATTTCTTCTTTATTTTCTTTTGGTTCTAACGCTTTACCTGTCTCTTGGTTTACCGTTGTTGGAGCCTCTAATGTTTCTCTTGAGATTTCCCCATTTTTAAATGCTTCTTCCTTTTCTTTATAAAGAGATTCTTCTAATCGTTTTAATTCCTCTTGAAAGGCATCTTTTTGTTTTTGGTAGTCCTCTATTTTGGTATCGATTTCTTGGATTACTGGTTTTACTTTCCTTTCCAACTGAATTTCTTCTGTTGTTTTATTCAGATTTAACATTTCAAATTGTTCAGCAACTGTTGTGCCGTTTTGAAATCTAGAGGCAGGATTTGTTTCACTTTTCTTGAAAGAAATCCTTCCCTCTTTCTCATCCTTTTGGCTCTCTTTTCCCATAGCAGCACCAAATGTAGCAGGATTTGAAGACATAGTTCCTTGTCCATTCAAAGAATTTCCTACACGAGAACTTGCATTCGCTCCTTCCGGATTCGATGCACTTGAAGTAGAAGACATAGGGTTTGTCATTCCTTGTGTCGATGTACTTGCATGGGTGGTCCCTGTTCTTTGTTGTTCCACTTGTGAAGAAGAAATATGATTACTATTTCCGTTTGTAGAAGCATGATTAGAAGATGTACTTCCCCTATTTTCTGGATTGGTATTGTTTTCTGAAAGGAAAGGCGTATCTTCTAGATTTCTTGGGGAAGAATTGGCACTTCTTGTATCAGAGGACTGAAGGACATCTACGTTTTGTGAAGGAGTCGTTTTGGAAGCAGCTACGTCTTGTACTGAACCTGTTTGCATATTGGTATTTGCTTGTGTCTCTGACGTACCATTTAAATCAAGTACTTCTATTTCTTGTCCATTTTGATTTTGGAAGGATGGCATAGAATTAGATGATGAATTCACTGCATTTGCATTTACTGGCGCATTTGTACTATCGCTGATTGTAGTATGGTTCACTGCTTCATCTATCAACTTATTCATCTTTGTACGATTTAAATTCAAATGGAGATTAACATCAAATTGTTTACTTCCTCCGACTCCTGTGCTCATATCTTCACCTTTTATATTCTCTTATTTTCTATCTATCATAACACATTTTTTCATTTTTCTCTTCTTTTTTCAGAATCTAAAACCCCATAATACTTGTTTTTTTATCTTATTTAAAAGAATGGACACTTGCTTCTTTCCCATGCGAATGTGAAAGTGCCATAGATTCTAAACTTCTTGCATAGCTTGTTTCAATATTTTGAAGTAGCAAGATCGTTCCATTTTTTTGTAAAAACCGAAAGCTAGCAACACTCTGATTTTTCTCATTTGGGGTAACTTGCAGAAAAAGAGGGCTTTCTCCTGCCATAAATTCTTTTAAAAGTGGCTCCAAAAAATCTTTTTTAAATGCTTCATCATAGGCAAAAACCTTTGCTTGAATCGTACTATTAGATTTTGGTATAGCATTTTCTTGACCAAACGTACTGAAAAGCCCTAAGGCATAATAACATTTTCCATTTCGTACAATTCCTTCAACCATGAATGGTTCTGTTTCAAATTGTTCTATAATTTCTTTTGTTTTTTGGAAATAATCCTGGTTACTTACATCGAGTTCTTGATTCAAATCTTGGATTTCATGTTCGATTTTCCAAGCTTTCAAATAACCTTCTTCTTTAATCTTTTCTACTTCTTTTTTTGTTTCTTCATGAATTTCTTGGACCTGTTTATCAATACGACTACGATACTGTTGGTTTGCTTTTTCTTGGTCTTCTCGCATTTTGATTCTTTCTTCTGTTAAGATTTCTCCATTTTGATCAATTAAAAATCTTTTGTCTGTATGATTTCCAACTAGATAATCTCCTTCTATATGGGCATCTTCAAAGTCAAGTTCTTCTACCGGAAGATAGTTTGGAATAAATTTCTTTCGTGATGCATCAAAAGTAAACGTCTTTCCTGTCCCTTCACTCAAAAAAGTGCCATCTTCCTGTCTTCTTAAATTGCTCCCGTTCATAGGATCTACCATGGGAATCATAGTTTTGCCTTGTTTCATTTTAGCTTTCCTTCCTCTATTTTTATTGTATCCCAATTGTTTTTCGTTGGATAGACTTTTTTCAATTGTTTACAGAAAATGTTAAATCAAAAAAGTAATTTGTGTCCAAAGATGAAGAAGTAAAATTGACCAGCTCTTGTTCCTTTCTGAAATTTAACTTTTTCTTGCGCATTTATTCAAAAATGTTATAATTTAAAATAGAATTGTTGGAGGTTATCTGATGTTTAAAAAAATAAAATTCATAATACTTTTCTTTTTCATGTTCTTAATTTGTGGTTGTGGAGCCGATCGTGTTCAAGTGAATCATCCATTAACAGAAAAAGAAATGATTCAATATATACAAAATGAAGTTTATAGAGAAACTGGAGATGAAACACAAGTAAACATTATAAATAAAAAAGAATTGTCCGTTTGCACATCATGGTTTGATGGTTGTGTAAAACAACAAACGGTTGAAGGTGGTCATTCGTATGAAGTTGAAATCATCAATAAGATTCATCATGAAATAGTGGGTACAGGTACCTATGATGACGGATATACCTTATATGATGAACAATATACAAATGGTAAAAGTGAAAGAGAACCTTCCTTTACAAACAATTATAAAGAGCAAAAGGGTTTATTTTTAATAAAAAATGAATTTATTCAAGCTTTAAACGAAAAATTGAATACATATTATCTTTATAAAGATGTAAGTAATGACACTGGATACGATATATTTATTAATTCTTCGAATTATGATGACATCAATGATTTATTATTAACATTTAAAAATATAGTTATAAAATATGAAGATTTAGTTTACACAAGTTATAGTGTATACATTTACAAGGATGAAACTGCTTTCAAGAATACGAATTTCGAGTTATACAAAAATGGACACGATAATCATGCACAATCATATGGAAAAGACATGATTGAACAATATACGGGTAAAGAGGTAATTAGAATTGGTGAGAGTCAAGATTTTAATTACGAATTATTTACAAGCAATGGCGCATCAGATGCCAATTCTAATGAAGAATACATAGATTATAATTCTTTTGAATACATCGTTTTTTGGTATAGCGCTGGACCAAACTCATTTGTGGATCCTAATACCCCATCCATGCAAATATTTGGAGTAAAATAACTAAAACTAAAGAGGATTACGAAATCGAAATGTAATCGTCTTTTCTTTTGACTTTATGTTTATCCTTTTCTTTTAGAAAAAGAAAAAGTAAGAAGAAAATTCCAAGAGAAGTAAGGATTTTACCAAAAATAAGTCCTTTGGGGATAAAGCTAAGTGTAAGCGTATGTTTTCCTTTAGAAAGAGGTGCTCCTAAAAAGGCAGTATTTACTTTTTGAAGGGGGACTTCTTTTCCATCTATTTTTAATACAAAGCCACTATCATAAGGAATGGAAGATGTAAAATATCCATCTTGGTTCATGGTTAAGGTAAAAGTAAACGCATCATACGTTTGCTTCCACCGAAAGTTTTCAGGAAGAATTTTTCCACCGACGTCTTCTTGAAAGACTTCTTTTCCTAAAAGGTACACTTGGGCTTCTTCAAAAACATACTTTCCTTCTGTAATTTTTAAAACAACTTCTTTCTTAGAAGTAGAAAGCAAAAAATCAAGGGTCATATTCTCATTTTTATAAAGATGGGAACTACAAGTAATCTTATTGGTTTGCCCTTCTATTGTAAGTGTGCGATCTTTTGCGTTACAAGAAGTTTGATTGAAAAGTGGAAGACGCAAGAGTAAAATTTCATCTTGTAAAGAATACGATAACGGAAGATGAAACGTATAGTCTTTTTTAGGTTCTACGACAAATTTTCCATTTTCAAAGTGAAGGTTTAATTTTTCTTTGACTTCATCCTCTAAGACAAAGGGAAAGGATGCTGGATGTAAAGATGATAGATAAGAAGATGGCTTTGCCTTTTCTACAACTGTATAAGATAGTAAAGCTTCCATCTTTTCTTGTTCTGTTAATTTCTCATATTCAGAAGTCTCCATCAACTTCGTATTCCCATAAAAAATAGGAAAAGCATACGGATTTTGATACAGATGATCTCCTATCTTTTGATAGAAAAGACTTTGTACTTTTCCATAACGGTATCGAACTCCTAGAATTGTATCATAAAAGAGATTGGTGGAAGATGTAAGCATCAATTGATTGCGATTGGGGATGGAATGGAAGAAGGTTTGGTAAAAGGCGTGATAGTTTTCATTTGATAAAGAGGAATAAAGAAAGGGAGAAGATGTATCCAAAGAAAAAACTTGATTGACATTAGAAAGTCCTTCACTACTCGTTCGATAAAGCGGATTAAGTGGAAGCATTTGATAGGCTTTTTGGATTTCTTTTTCTTGCTTTTCTAAAAGGGTATCTAAAGGAAGAAGCAAATCACTTCGACTTGTAAAAATCGTAAGGAGGCTTAAGAAGATAAGCAGGAAAAGGAAGGTTGTTTTCTTGGGTGCTTTATAAAAGGCTAAGAAAAAACTATAATCAAGAACAAGCAAGAGGGAAAAAGAACGTGTGCTTTCGTTCCACAATGAAAAAGATAAGAGCAAAAGGAAAAGAACAAAAGAAAGCGAATCTTGTTTTTTTCTCTTGGAAAAGGTAGAAAGAAAACAGGCAGTTTCATACATATAAAGTGGAAGAAAAGGAAGCAAGACTTTGGCTCTTATATAGGCACCTCCATTAAGAAGGTATAAGAAAAAAGATGAGAAACAAAGACAAAGCAAAAAGAAGGCAAACACTTTCGTTCGTTTTTCTTTTTGAAACAGGTGAAAGAAAAGCGAGAAAAAAGAAAGAAAAGAAAGCCCCAATCCATAAGGGTCATAAAAGAAATTGGCTAGATTTAAATTGGGAAGAAACAACTCGGATAGAAAAATTTTAGAACTTTCTCCTCTTCCTGACAGCAAGGCTAAAAAGGTTGGAAGTAAGAGAATCCCTGCTGTAAGAATGGCAATGAAAACACTTCTTAAAAGAGGAAAAAGCGAAGAACAGAGACTTTTCCAAGTTGGTTTAGGAAAAGAAAAGAAAACAAAGAGTGCATAACAGCCCAAAGCCAAAAGACAAGCGATGGCAAAATAGTAATTGGTAAAAAGAAGTAAGCTGATTTGCACGGTAAAAAAGAAAGTTTTCTTTGTTTGAAAGTATTGGTCAATTCCACAAAATGCTAAGAATAAAAATGGAAAATACGAGACAAAAAGAATATGTCTATGGGAATGAAATAAAAGGGATGTAGAAAGTAAAAACAAAAGACTGGTTGCTAGAGATACTTTTTTCGAAAAGTGATTTTTTAAAAAGCGAAAGCAAAGTATCCCATCTAAAACATAGCAAAACGAATAAAACAAAACCGTATAAAGCTTCATAGGAAGCATGGGAAGAAAATAGGAAAGTAAAACCCAAGGTGCAAGAAGGCCATAATAGGAAACATAGAAACTATTTTGTCCAGCGCCAAGTTGAAACAGGAAGGTTGGAAAAAGTTTTCCTGTTTTCCAAAAAAACATGCGAAAATATGCTGGAAACACCGTATGCTGTGAAACCCAATCGACTTTAGAACCAAAAAGAAAAGGAACTGTTGCTAAGAAAAGAAGAAGTAGCGAAAAGCTTACTAAAATCCATTCTTCTTTTCTTTTTTTCATACACAGTTCCCCTTCCTTGCATCTTAGGTCGCATATACAAAAGCCATATAGCAAAGGAATGCAATGTAAATCAGTGTTACAATCACACCATTTCCCTGTTCAAATTTACTACTTTTGTATTTTACTCCTACACTAATAGATGCAAGTGCACCGCCAATTAAACCACCAATGTGTGCCGCATTATCGACACCTGTTACCAAAAAACCAAAGGCAAGGTTTAAAAGAATGAGAGGTATAATTTGATTTTTAATGACATTTCCTAAATAAACTCGGTAGTGATAGCCAAAATAGAGCAAGGCTCCCATCAAACCAAAGATCGCTCCTGAAGCACCAATGGAAGCACCATTTCCACTAAAGGTAATGGAAAGAAGACTGGCCGTTAGAAGTGAGATAAAATAAATCACAGCATAGCGCCATCTTCCCATAAAGCTTTCTAGTTGGCTTCCCAAAATATAAAGGGCATACATATTAAAGAGTAAATGGAAAATACCGCCATGCAAGAAAGCACCTGTAATCAAGCGATACCACTGTCCACTTCGAATGGATGGGCCATGCGTACAGAAAAAATTCAGTACAAAGTCATCGATTCCCAAAAGCTTTGGAAGAAGAAAAATAGCTACATTTAGGAATACTAAAATGTACGTAATGATGGGCACTTTCGGCTGAAAAACATCTTCTGCTTTCTTTTGATCTTCTTGATTATGTGCATTGATATCATTCGTAATTTTGACAAATAACTGCAACCCTTTTTCAGTAAACTTCAACTTCTTTGGAAGATCTGGAAAGGCATTTTTAATCACTTCGCTCTTTTTTAAATCCCCATCTTTGACAACACGAACTGGCGTTAAGTCTTTGAGTTCATTCAATTCGACATTGGTAGATAAATCCAAGAAAATGCTTAATGTATTTAGCCGAAAGGAAAGGGTTTTGGCTTTGATTTTCTTTAAGATTCTTCTGGTTCTAAAAATATCGAATTTATATTGCTCTTCGTTGTGAATATAGGAGGAAACAATTCTTACAATTTTATAGTCTTCTTCTAAGTTTTCTAACCAAATTTCATTTTCAGCCCCTTGTAAAATAATGGGTGTATAACTTTTTTCCGTAATGAAATAATGCAACAACTTCATCACCAACATGTTTTTATCATCAATCACAACATTTTGTTCTGTCATAAATTAGCCCTCCTTTAAATAAACTTATTATACAAAAAAGAATCCAAATTGAAAAGAGGCGAATTGAGATGTTTTACTCTATTTTATTATTTTGTCTTTGTATTTTTTCTCTTTTCCTCTTAAAAAGGGTTCCTTTCTTAAAAACAATGAAACTTCCCTTCTTTACACTTCCTGTTTCTGTCTTAAAAGCGATTCTTTTCTTGAATTTTTTATTTCTTTTTTTTACAAATCTCTATGTTTCAAAACAGCATCCAAATTCCAGAATCCCTTCTAGTTTTAAGAAGAAAACGCTTTGTGTTTATTTGCTTTCACTGGGTGTTTCTTTTTTTGGGACAAAGCGTATATTGCTTTTTGGTTTTGCCCTTTTCTCGTGCTTTCTTTTTTTCTTAAGTCTTTCCCTTTATGAAGAAGTAACCCAAATTGATTCTAAAAGCACTTTCTTTTTAACGCCACCTATTCTGTGGAATTTATATCTAATGGCACTATCGATTACAACGTATCTTTTAAATGTTGCTTGATTTTCTTAAAAGATCTGCTTGCTCTAAAAACTCTTTTGGTGGATCTATTTGAAAGTGAAGCGATTGCTTCGTAATCGGATGTACAAAAGAAATTTCATAAGAATGGAGCATCTGTCCAAAAGAGGTTGTGTGTTTTTCTTTGCCATAAAGTGGATCGTTCAAAACCGGATAACCAATATAAGCAAGATGGACTCTAATCTGGTGTGTTCTTCCTGTTTCTAAGCGACAAGCAATCAAGGTGTGATTTTTGAATCGTTCTAATACTTTAAAATGTGTCACTGCTTCTTTCGCATTTCGAGAAGTAACTGCCATTTTTTCCCGATTTTTAGCATCTCTTCCAATCGGTGCATCGATCGTTCCTGTCTCATGCGGAATCACACCACAGACTATTGCAAGATAAATGCGTTCTACTTCTTTTTTAGCAATCATCAAAGAAAGAAGATCATGGGTTTTATCCTCTTTTGCAACCAACATTAAACCACTGGTATCTTTATCCAGGCGATGCACAATTCCTGGACGAAGAGAATTTTGATAAGAAAGAGAAAAATGGTAGGTTAGCGCATTGACAAGTGTTCCTTTCGTATGTCCTGGGGCAGGATGCGTCACCATGCCACTTGGCTTATTGATGACGAGAAGATAATCATCCTCATAAACCACATCGATTGGAATATTTTCTTTATAAATAGTACTCGTCTCCTCCTCTTTTTTTTCAAAGCATAAAAGATCTCCTTCTCTAACTGGATAAGAACAAGGCCTTTTTTCTCCATTCAAAAGCGCCTGTCCTTCTTGAATCGCCTTTGCTGCTTTACTTCTTGAAATATCAAATCCCAACGAAACTGCTTGATCAAAACGCATTTTACACGTGGCTATCCACTCCATGTGTATCCCTCCTTCCTACAAAAATCCAAAAAAAGATGCCAAATACAATACAAATATCTGCAAAGTTAAAAATCGGAAAAGCATAGTCGAAAAAAGTAAAGGCCAGATAATCAATCACCTCTCCTACAAAAAGGCGATCTAAAAGATTCCCAATTGCCCCTGCTAGTACAAAACAAATGGAGAATTGTTCTTGAAAAGAAGGATGTTTTCTGATGCTGTAATAGACAAGAAAAACAACCACAAGCAAAGAAAAAAGAAGTAAGATATGTGGCATATTTTCTAAAACACTCCATGCTGCGCCCTGATTTTTTACGTAGCACAGGGAGAAAAAAGAAGGAATGATTTTGATTTCTTTTTGGAAAGGAAATTGCGTTTGCACAAGCCATTTTATCATCTGATCAAGCATCACCAAAACAAGTACAATCATCCACCAATACTTTTGTTTCTTTTTCATTTAGACCCCTTCCTTAATTTCGATATCATTTACAATCATCTGCAATTGATTATATCTCTTTTCTACCATTCCCGTCAAAACAGCAATCTGCCCTTTTTCGAGATTAGGATATTTCGAAAGCACGCGTGGAAAACATGTAAAATCAACAATTGCTGTCTCATCACTTCCTAAAATAAAAGCCATGTTCTCCCCTTTCTTTGTCTTGATAATTTTAATTTTTTCCAACAAGACCAAGGTACGAATTTGTTGATTGAAATGTTGATCTAACTGGTTTAGGGGAACAATCTCTTTTTCATGCTTTAAATATGGAAGTGTTGGATGACTACTTAAATAAAAACCAAAGAGTTCTTTTTCTTTTTCAAGAAGAAAACCACTTTCATATTCTTCCTTTTCTTCTAACTCTGGAAGAAGCACCAAAGATGGATCTAAATCTTTCGTGAGTTCTCCATAATTATAAAGCACATCCATTCCTTCCAATAAAGTTCTTCTTGTAAAGCCAAAGAAGTCGAAAGCTCCTGCAAAAACAAGGGTTTCCATTTGTTTTCTAGTTACTCTTTGCAAGACGAGTCTTGAAATGGCATCAAATAAATCTTCAAAAGGTTTGTCCTTTCTTGCTTCTAAGATTTGTTTACATACAACAGCTCCAATTCCTTTTATGGAAGAAAATGGAAAATAAATATTTTCTCCATCTAACGTAAAGTTTGTACTACTGTAATTTAAATGAGGCTTTAAGATTTTGAGTGAAGCCGTCTTAGCTTCCATCATATATTCTTTTAACTTGCTATCACTGCCAATCACATTCGATAAAATATGACAGTAAAATTCTGGTTTAAAATGACTTTTTAAATAGGCCATTTTATACGCAATTAAGGAGTATGCAACTGAATGAGAACGATTGAACCCATACCCTGCAAATTTTAAAATTAAATCAAAAATGTGCTTAGCATCTTTGAGTTCATGGCCTTTCGCAATTGCCCCTTTCACAAATCGTTCCTCTTCATTTTTCAAAACATCTTTCTTTTTCTTACTCATAGCACGTCTTAAAATATCAGCCTCTCCTAATGAATAGCCTGCATAAATGCTTGCTGCTTGCATAATTTGTTCCTGATAAATTAAAATGCCATACGTATTTTTTAAGATAGGTTCCAAGCTTTTATCTAAATAAACGATTGCTTCTTCCCCATGCTTTCTTCGAATATAAGAAGGAATATTGGAAGCTGGTCCTGGTCTAAAAAGGGCAATCGCTGCTACAATATCTTCAAAACTTGTAGGCGCAAGATTTCTTAAGAATTGTCGCATTCCACTGGATTCAAATTGGAAAATACCTGTCGTATCTGCTTTTTTAAAAATTTCAATTGTCTTTTTATCATCCAGTGGAATCTTATTAAAATCTATCTCCACATTTCGATTTCGTTTGACATCTTCTAGAATATGCATAATCAGTGTCAAATTGCGAAGGCCTAAAAAGTCCATTTTTAAAAGTCCTAGTTCCTCTAAGTATTCCATCGGATAGGCGGTTAGATAAAGCCCATCACTTTTGGTAAGGGGAACTAATAAAGAAAGTGGTTTGTTTGCCATAACGATTCCTGCCGCATGACTGGAAGTATGTCGTGGGAAATTTTCGATTTGAATGGCAATTTGATAAAGCTTTGAAAGAGAAGAATCTCCATCTATCATTGCCTTAAATGCAGCATGATTTTGGTAAAAATCAGGTAACTTTTCCTTCGTAAAGGCTGGAATATAGCGAGATAGCGCATCTACTTTATAAGATGGAATTTGCATGACTCTTGCGACATCTCGTAAGACTTGTTTAGCACCCAGTGTTCCAAACGTGACAATGCCTGCCACTTTATCTTCCCCATATTTTTCTTTGACGTACTGAATGATTTTGTCTCGATATAAATCTGGAAAATCTGTATCAATATCTGGCATACTAATTCGCTCTGGATTTAAAAATCGTTCAAAAAGAAGATCATAATGAATCGGATCAATTTCCGTAATACCTAAAGCATAAGCAACCAAACTTCCCGCTGCACTTCCCCTTCCAGGACCCACTAAAATCCCTTCTTTTTTAGCATATCGAATGAAGTCATACACCACCAAAAAATAATTGGCAAATCCCATCTTATTGATGGTGGAAAGTTCATAAAGAAGCCGTTTTTGATAAGTATCGGAAACATGACCTTGCAGGCGTTTATAAAGTCCCTTCTTGGAAAGACGCATTAAAAATTCTTCTGCACTGTCCCCTTCTTTTAAAGGATAAACTGCAAGCTCTAAAGAATGGTTTGGAAAAGAAAGATTACAACTTTCTGCAAGACGAAGCGTTGCCATCAGTCCTTCGTTATGAGAAAGAGAAAAAATATCTTTGATAGCAAGGCTATGGTTTAAAAGATTATAGTGCATTTGTTCACGATTCGAAACAGTTTTTCCATCTCGAATCATATACAAATAAGATAACAATTCGCTTTCTTCTGGTGTTTCATACAAATTTTCTCGTAAAAAGATAATGTTTGAAGTGAATTTCTTGACTTCTTCTTCTTGTTCAAGATTTTGATACCCCAGATAAACCTCTAATTTAGAAGATAGTTTTTGATACTGTTCTCGAGAAGCATAAGGTAAAATAAATAGTAAATGCTCTTTTCTTTCCTCTATGTCTTCAAGCATTAAACTCCTATCGTGGCTGATTGTAAAAAAATGCATTAAAGCTTGGTAGCCTTCATAATCTTTCGCATAGCATAGAAGAAGAAAGCCAAGGTCAACTTCAAGGCCTATAATGGGTTTCAATTGATTAGCTTCACACTTTTTGATAAATTCCATCACACCATACATGGTATGATCACAAAGCACACAACTTGTTTGCTGATTTTTCTTGGCATTTAAAATAATTTTGTCAATCGATAAACAACTCGAAAGGAGGGAGTAATAGCTTTTCGTATAGAATGGAATATACATAGACTCACTTCCTTTTCTTTTATCTTAACAGAAAAGAATATAACAAACAAGAGTTTGTGTTGCTTTTCTATTGGAAAACTTTGGAAAACATAGAATTTTATTTGACTTTCTTAAAAATTTATGATAAAGTTAAAAAGCGAAACACGTAAATATATATATAAAGGAGGAAGAGCAAATGGCAGTTAAAGTGACCAACAAGAAACCTTTATCTGGAAATAGAAGAAGTCATGCACTGAATGCAACAAAAATGCAACAAAAACCAAATTTACAAGTAGTAAAACTTGAAGATGGTACCAAAGTAAGACTTTCTACAAGGGAAGCTAGAACTTTGAGAAAAGGACAAACAAGTAAAGAAGAAGGTACTGTAGAAGAAACCGTTGCTACACAAGAAGAAGCTTAAGAATCACTGAAAAGTGGTTTTTATTTTGGTATACAAGATCGATGGAAACCTTTCTCAATCGCCTCTTTGATTACGAAACCAACGCCAAAAAATTGGAAAAGATTTCCAGTAGAGGATAAAAAGGAAAGTTCCTTTGGTACTGGTTTTTTCCATTTTAAAAAGCGAATGCATTTCTTATGCAATCGCCTTTTTTTTCGCATCCATCTTCTTGCGCTCTTCTGTATTTAAAATTTTCTTTCGAAGACGTATAAAGTTTGGAGTTACTTCAACAAGTTCATCCGAATTAATATAATCAAGTGCATATTCTAAAGTAATTGGACGAGGCCTTTTTAAAACCACCGTATGATCGCTTCCTGCTGCACGAACGTTGGTAAGGTTCTTCCCTTTTACAACATTAACGGCTAAATCATTATCACGATTGCATTCTCCAATAATCATTCCTTCATAGACTTCGCATCCTGGTTCAATAAACATGATCCCTCGATCTTCTAAATTTCCAATGGAATAGGCTGTCGCTGCTCCATTTTCCATAGAGACTAAAACGCCTAATTTTCGTTCCCCAATTTCTACTTTTTCATAAGGACGATATTCTTTAAAGGTATGATTGATAATTCCATATCCTTTGGTCATTGTCATAAAATCAGTTGAAAAACCAATTAAACCACGAGATGGAATGGTGTAATTAAGACGCACTTGCCCTTCAAAATTCGTCATATTATCCATAATCGCACCCCGAAGACCCAATTGTTCAATCATGGTTCCCATCAAATCTTCTGGTACTTCAATTTGTAAATCTTCCCATGGTTCCATTTTGATTCCGTTTTCTTCTTTGATAATGACTTGTGGTTTAGAAACTTCGATTTCAAACCCTTCACGTCGCATATTTTCAATTAAAATACTTAAATGAAGTTCACCACGACCTGAGACAATAAAGGATTCATTGGTATATGGCTCTACTTTTAAGCTGACATCTCGTTGTGTTTCTTTAAAAAGACGTTCTTCAATTTTTCGCGCCGTTACAATCTTTCCATCTTTTCCAACGAATGGAGACGTATTCGCACCAAACGTCATTTGAAGCGTTGGCTCATCAATATGTAAAACTGGAAGTGGCATGATCTTTCCTGGTTCACAAATGGTCTCACCCACTGAAATATCAGGAAGTCCTGCGATGGCAACAATATCACCTGCTTCAGCCGTTTCTACTTCAATACGACGATATCCATAATATCCAAATAACTTTTGTACTCGAAATGTCTTTTCGCTACCATCCAGGCGAACGCAAGTTACCATCTCCCCTACTTTGATGGTTCCATTTTGTACACGACCAATTCCAATTCGTCCTACAAACTCATTATAATCTAGCAATGCAGGTTGAAATTGTAAAGGCGCATTGGAGTCTCCTTTAGGAGCTGGAATTTCAGCTAAAATTAAGTCTAATAACTCTGTAAACCCTTTCGTTTGGTTTTCTAAATTTTCATCTAAACTACAAGTTCCATTCAGTGCACTGGCATAAATAACAGGAAAGTCCAACTGATTTTCATCAGCTCCCAATTCGATAAATAAATCTAACACCTCATCTACAACTTGCTTACATCTAGCACTGGGTTTATCTACTTTGTTGATGACAACAATGGGTTTTACTTTGGCAGCAAGGGCTTTTTTAAGAACAAACCTTGTCTGTGGCATGGTTCCTTCGTAAGCATCTACGACTAAAAGAACACCATCTACCATATTCATGATTCGTTCTACTTCTCCTCCAAAGTCAGCATGCCCTGGTGTATCTAAAATATTAATGCGGTAATCTTTATAATCTAAGGCTGTTGTCTTCGCTAAAATCGTAATACCACGCTCTTTTTCCAACGTATTGGAATCCATAGAAACATTGGTGATATCTTCATTGTCGCGAAACATTCCACTTGTTTTTAAAATTTCATCAACAAGCGTTGTTTTACCATGATCAACATGCGCAATAATCGCAATATTCCTTTTTTTCATATTCTTCACTTCTTTCAAGTCACGCATCTGATTATAACATATATTTTTATAAATTTCTATTGTTTTCTAAATTTTTTTGGGGGTTTACTATAGAGGAAGCAACCTACCGTTTTTTCTTGAAAATAAGCGTCACACGCTTGGTGCGACGCTTTTATCTTTTGGAACTTATGGATGATTTCTACAAATTTTTCCAATCACGAAAATACTGATATCATCTTCTTTTTTAATTGCACTAGAACACAATTTTCAGATTGATTAAATCATGAATTTTTGTATTTTTAAGCGATTAAAACCCTTTAAATACGCCAACAGAAACATCTAATCCATCAGAATTTGCAGTTCCAGCAATTGTATCTACCTTTGATAAGTAAATTTTTCCAAATCCTCTATATCCAACATCATATCTGTCTCCTGGATTTACCTTAGCTTCTGGTTTCCCAAATGAACCTTTTACCACAACATAAATGTCTCTTGGTTCTGAACAATCAAATACAACTGTTTCACCTTGTTTCCCACTCGCAATTTCTTCACCCGTCTTTTTATCGTAGACATAACATTTGTTGTTCATCATTTGTCCTTTCCAAATTGGAAATCTTATCATAACATCTTTCTTCAATGAAGCAATTGGTGCGCCGCAATTTGGACATTGTTGCGCTTTATCAGACACTTCTTTCCCACAATCTTCACATTTTATTAAAGCCATTTATTTTTCACCTCCATTCTCTATTAAGTAAATTATAACATACATCGCTTCAAAGTACTATTTTTTCATGAAATCTTACAATTGTATTAAATGTTCTAAACAAACCTTTTAAGATTTCTTTACCCTATTAATTCTAGACAGTGTTAATATCTGTTTATTATATTGTTTGTTTTATTTATGACAAAAAATCACCTCTAAATAAAGATGGAATGGATTCAAAAATTCCAAAGTTCGAGCAGATTCGTCATTGGAGGATTAAAGAAGATCTCTACAACTTTTTCTCTAGTGATAAATTATATGCCATAAAATTAATTCACCTTTTAAAGATTCAGCAAATTTGTTTAAATAAATATGAAATTATGTTATACTATAATTAGTGACTTAGGAGGTTTGTGATTATGGAAAGCATAAGCAAAGAAGAATATGAAAAAATGACAGAAGAAGAAAAACTATTATATTGTGCATATGTCAATAAAACTAACCAAGACATAGAGCAAGCAACGGAAGCATTATCAAAAGCACTTGAAAATCCGGAATTGATGGAAAAAGCATCAAGTGCGTTCAAAAAAATTTTTAATGGAAAAGCGGTTAATAAAAATCCTTTAACAGAAATTCCTAATCCTGAAATGAGATTATATCGTATAGATGATCATGATTTTGAATCTATGGATGAATTATTACATTATTGTAGAATGAAAAATAAATCTACAGAAGGTTTAATCATTTTAGATTATTATAGAAACCTTGCTGGTCGTAGTGATGTAATAAGAAAACAAGATTGCAATTCAATCATGTTATATGCTGCTGTTGATGAAGATGGCTATGGTATATATAATAATGAAAGAAGTATATATCGTGGTGAATTTGTATGGGAATATGATTATGGAAGTATACGAAACATGTATAAACCTTTTAGAGATAAAGGTATCGTTTTTGAAAATGATATATATGCTAAACAAGATGAAAGAATACAACATATTTTAAAATACAACCTATCATTTTAAAATATTGTTTGCTTTGATTTAAGTAAATGCTATACTAATCTATCAAGAAAGAAGGAATTATATGTCTAAAGAACAAAATGTCATTAATTATTATGTAATATGTAATCGACTAAAGAATATAATTAGATCCGGTTGGAAAGATTGGAATGTTCAAAGAGAAAGAATTGAAAGTGTTGCTGAACATATTTTTGGAGTTCAAATGTTAGCGATTGCTATGAAATCAGAATATCAATATGATGTGGATATTATGAAAGTTATATATATGCTAGCAGTTCACGAACTTGGTGAGACTGTCATTGGTGATTTAACTCAATTTCAAATATCAAAAGAAGAAAAAGAAAAAATGGAACACGAAGCAGTACATAGAATATTAAATGGTTTATTAGATGGTTATCAAATTGAAGAATTGTTTTTGGAATTTGATGCACATAATACAAAAGAATCAATGTTTGCTTATCAATGTGATAAATTAGAATGTGATCTACAAAGTAAATTGTATGATGAAGAAGACTGTGTTGATTTAGATAAACAAGAAGATAATCCCACAATGCATAATGCAAGGGTTCAGGAATTACTTAAAACAGGTTCTTCTTGGTCAACGATGTGGCTTCAATTTGGTCAACAAGTTTACCCATATGACGAAAATTTTAGAGCGGTTTCAAATTATGCTATTCATAATGAAATAAGTGAAAAAAATAAAAAATTAAAATAATGAACCTCCCCTAGATATTTTGGAGTCTGTAAAAAAATCTGTGTAAAATAAAAAATCTTTCCATGATAAAATAAAAGAAATGGAGAGATTTTAAAATG